>NZ_JAPEHY010000049.1:0-23858 GCF_028823715.1 Shewanella sp. K8 | reverse complement strand
ACTTCTTTCTGAAAGTCAGAGAGGCGTTCCCCGGAGATCCGCGATGAACCTTTTTCTTGCCCGCAAGCGGTGTTAACATGCCGTCAATTTTTGGCCGGGCGCAGTGCCGCGGCCACCGAGATGAGATGTCACCATGAGCAAGAAACAAACCCAGGCCCAGTTCGCCGGTATGACTCCGGAAGGCCGCTACGACTTTCTGGTAGAGCAGGTCAAAGAGCATAAAGAGCTATGGGTACTACAGGACAATGACGGCTGCGTGATGCTGACCACGGATGATGAAGACTGTATTCCGGTTTGGCCCAGTGAAGAGACGGCGTCCCTGTGGGCCGTGGATGATTGGCAGGATTGTCGGCCGCTGTCCATCGGCCTGGCCGAGTGGCTGGAGCGCTGGGTGCCAGGTATGGAAGATGACGAACTCTATGTTGCCGTCTTCCCTATGCTGGAAGATCTCGGCGTGGTTATTCCACCACATGAGCTGGAGCAGCGACTGGCGCCCAAGACGCGTCACTGAGTCAATAGAGCACAAGGAGCGCCGTAAGATGAGCCAAGCCGCCACTGAAAGCTACGCCATTCCCAAACGCCTGCTGTTACTGATGCTGCTTTATATTGCCGCCTCGGTCAGTGGCCTGATTGCCGGTCAGGGTGTCGTCTTTTGTCTGCTGACGCTGATCATGGTGTTGGCGGTATTGGCGCGCCATCAGGCAGGCTTATGGGCACTGCGCTTCTATACCTTGGCGCAGCTCGCGCTGGTGAGTTTCCTGCCCTATATTCTGGATCAGGGCGACAGTGTGGCCACAGGGCCCAATACCCTCAATATCGCCGGAATGGAACTCAAGGCTCCGGACTGGGCCATTTTCGGCTTTCTGATAGGCTTTTGCATGCTGCAGGTATGGATAGCCTTTACTCCTAAGGTCAAAGCCTTCTTCAAGCGTAAGATGAACTTCAACCTGATGCAGTAACCGGCCTTGCGCCCACAAAAAAAGCCGTCCAATGGGACGGCTTTTTGCTGCTTTCGCTCTCGGTTATACCGAGAAGCTGGCGCCACAACCACAGGTCGTGGTGGCGTTGGGGTTTTTGACGAAGAAACGCGAGCCTTCCAGCCCTGAGGTGTAATCTACTTCACCGCCGACAAGATATTGCAGGCTCATGGGATCAACGACCAGCTGTACCCCTTGTTTTTCCACGGTGAAATCGCCTTCATTTACTTTTTCATCAAAGGTGAAGCCATACTGAAAACCTGAGCAGCCGCCGCCCGTGACATAGACCCGCAGCTTCAGCGCACTGTTCTGTTCTTCTTCCAGCAAGGCCTTGACCTTGGTTGCCGCCGCATCGGTAAACTGGATGGGCATAGCTGATTCAGCTTGTTCAGTCATTACTACCTCTTACATCTGTTTGCTGTGGCAGATTATCTGTTACCTGACTGTTTTGTTCAAGTATTATGCCGGGATCTTTTTCGCCCTCCAGCAACTCCGGCAGGCTGAAACTTTGTTCGGTTTCGGCGCCTTTGCTCCAGCGGCTGGCAGGCACGACGACCTTGGCCTTCATCTGCTGTAACTCGAACCCTTCAGGCAGGGTAAATTCCGCTTCCAGTACCTGAAAGTACTTGAAGTTAAATGCCAACTTGGTGTCCACCAGTTTAGCTAAATTCAGTTCGACTTGCTTGCCCTCTTGCATGCCAATGAGAAGTATCTCACTTCTTCCCTTGAGCGCCTGTTTGCGCTTTTGCAACTGGGTCAGTATCAGCTTGAGACGGTATTGCCCTGGGCCCGCCAACGGCATCAGTTCCAAACCATGGATAGCCACACCTTCGGCGTTATGCTCCGGCGCCATGATACTGCGGTAGAAGGCCAGCTCACGTTCCAGCTCCTTCTGTTTCTTATGCTGCTTGTTGAACAGCTGCTGCATCTCCTCATTGGCCTCCTTGGCCAGGCTCAGCTCCAGATTACGGCTCGCCAGCAGCTGTGCTTGTTCCTGCAGTTGTCCCTGCAAGCGTTTCTTTTTACCGTCATTTTGTTGCAGCTGGACTTCACCTGGCGGGATAAAAAAGTGATAGCTGAGCAGTCCGGTCAGAAAGGCCACCATGACCAAGAGCAACAAATACAGACTGGATGGACGAATATTTCGCTCCATCACTTGCAGGCGATCGAGCCAGCGATGATAATTTGCCATTAACTAACAGCCCCTTATATAAAAATTTCCATCTTAGGTACTAAGATTTCACATCAGGCTTCGGAAAGCAGCAGTGCAGGCAAGATTCAGAAAGTTCAAACTTGAGGCGCAAAAGTATCTGCGCCACCAGATGAGAGACAAGCTGTCCCAAACGAGGATCAGTATTCAACTGTGTCTGCTGGCCCTGTTGTTTGCGCTGATGGCCTCGGCTGTCATCATACTGTTTCGCCTGCTGCTGCAATGGGCCAATCATTTTACCCAAACACAGGAATGGGATTTTACGGGCTCAATCGGTGACTGGCGAGTCCTGTTACCACTTTTTGGGGCTTTTTTGATCTGGCTGGTAGCCAGGTTTGGCTCCAAACGCTACAAGCGGATGGGTATAGCCTATGTGCTGCACAGGGTGAAACTGCATTATGGCAAGATCCCGCTGCAGTCGGCACCGGGGCAGTTTTTTCAGGCGCTGTTTGCGCTGGCGAGTAACTTCTCGGTTGGTCGTGAAGGCCCGGCCATTCATCTGGGGGCGGTCACCGCCTCGGTATTGGCGGAAAAATTCAAGCTGCCGGACAACAGTGTGCGCATCATGTGTGCCAGTGGCATAGCCGCCGGGATAGCCGCCACCTTCAACGCGCCCCTGGCCGCCGTGGTGTTTGTCCTCGAAGTGGTGCTCAGGGAATACAAGGTGCAGTACTTCTTCCCCATCATGCTGTCGGCCATCTGCGGCGCCGTATCCAGCCAGGTGGCGTTCGGTAATATCCACGAGTTTGACGCCATTAAGGTCAGCCATATTCCACTGGATCAGTACCCGCTGCTGGCCCTCGGCGGTATAGTGCTGGGGGTCGCCGCGGCTCTATTCAATCACAGCCTTATTCAGGTGACCGAGCGCGGCCAACACTGGCCCTTGATTGTCCGCCTGTTGTTGGCGGGTGTTATCACCACTCTGATAGGACTGGTGCTGCCTCAGGCTCTGGGCAGCGGTGAAATGGCCATAGGGCTTGCGGTCAGCGACAACCCGGCCATCTGGTTTTTGCTGGCGGTATTGCTGGCCAAGATTGTTGCTACCATTGCCGCCATCGGCCTTGGGATCCCGGGTGGCATCATAGGTCCACTCTACGGCATAGGCGCCTTGGGCGGCGCCATTCTGGCTCAGGCGACCGCGTTGCTGTTTCCCTCGGTGGCCCCCTATGCAGGGCTCTATACCGTCATCGGCATGACCGCCATGATGGGAGTTTGCCTCAGTGCACCGCTCGCCGCCCTGGTGGCACTACTGGAGATGACCAACGATGCCTCCATCATACTGCCCGGAATGATAGTGGCCGTGCCCGCCTACCTCATCGCCTATCAGGGGCTGAATGCCAAATCCATATTCTTTCGTCAGTTGGACATCATGGGCCTGGGTTACAAGGTGGCCCCGGTTAACCTGGGATTGCAGAAACTCGGGGTACGCGCCCTGATGGACAGGCGCATAGTGATAGTCAACAACAATGACGAGCTGTTGCTGGAGGTGATGAAACGCGCCCAGGGCAGGCCCGTGCTTGTCAGAGATGCCGAAGGGCAGATTGCCATGCTGGATCTGCAGATGCCTTCGTTTGACACTGACACCAGCCTGACCCAGCACAGGATCCAGGGGCTACCCGACTCGGCCACCCTCAACGAGGTGTACGAAATTCTGGCGCCGAAACGTGCCGGTGAAGTCTATATCTATCAGGATACACCGGAGAATATCGTCGGGGTGATCAGTTGGTCTAACCTGCAGCAGGAAATCCGTGCCGGAGAAGTGTAATTTCAATCATGGGTCATTTTCATAGCCGTCACCTTCTGTTATAGTTGCGCCTCAGCCAAACCCTACATAACCCATGGGTCCAGACCTCAGTGTCAGTACCCAATTGCATTGGAAACCAAGGCTGATGAACCAGTTCCAGGGATCACATATCCTCTCCGTAAACCAGTTAGATCTGGACGCCATTCAAACCATTTTCACCGTAGCCCAAAAGATGACCCCATACGCACTGCGCGAAAAGCGTACCAAGGTGCTGGATGGTGCTATTCTCGGCAATCTGTTTTTTGAACCCAGTACCCGCACCCGGGTCAGCTTCGGCTGCGCCTTCAACCTGCTTGGCGGCCGGGTCGCTGAAACGGTCGGCATGGCTTCCTCGTCGCTGTCCAAGGGGGAGTCCCTCTACGATACCGCCAGGGTGTTGTCCAGCTACTCGGACGTGATTGCCATGCGCCACCCCGAGTCCTACTCGGTACGCGAATTTGCCGAAGGCAGCCGGGTGCCTGTGATTAACGGCGGCGATGGCGCCAACGAACATCCTACCCAGGCACTGCTGGATCTGTTCACCATACAGAAAGAGCTGCACAGCAAAGGCTTAGGCATAGACGGCATGCATATCGCCATGGTGGGCGATCTCAAATACGGCCGCACTGTGCACTCGCTGTCGCGTCTTCTGTGTATGTACAAGAACATCAGCTTCACCCTGATCTCCCCTGCCGAGCTGGCAATGCCTGACTATGTGATCGCCGACATTGAAAATGCCGGGCATAAGATCACAATAACAGACCAACTGGAAGGCAATTTAGATCAGGCTGATATACTCTATCTGACGCGCATTCAGGAAGAGCGCTTCCCCTCGCAGGAGGAAGCCGATAAGTATCGTGGCAAGTTCCGTTTGAACAGCGCCATATACACCAAAAATTGTAAGTCCAATACAGTGATCATGCATCCATTGCCTCGGGACTCCAGGCTGCAGGCCAATGAGCTGGACAATGATCTTAACAACCATCCCAACCTGGCTATCTTCCGTCAGGCCGACAATGGCTTGTTGATCCGCATGGCACTGTTTGCCCTGACACTCGGGGTGGACAATCAGTTGGAAAAATACGAGTGTCCGGTTAACTGGTATTCACGCAAGGCCGATCGCTAAAGAGCGGCCACTGACTTTAAGGATTAAACATGACCCGTTCTGAAGACCTGTTTGAACAGGCCAAGAAAACCATCCCCGGCGGTGTGAACTCGCCAGTACGTGCCTTCAACGGTGTAGGCGGCTCTCCCCGCTTCATCGAAAAGGCCGACGGTGCCTATATCTATGATGCCGACGGCAAAGCCTATATCGACTATGTCGGTTCCTGGGGGCCTATGATCCTGGGTCACAACCATCCCAAGATCCGCGAAGCGGTTCTCAAGGCGGTGGAGAACGGTCTGTCTTTCGGTGCACCTACCGAGCTGGAAGTGCAGATGGCAGAAAAAGTCATTGAGATGGTGCCTTCCATAGAACAGGTACGCATGGTGAGCTCTGGTACGGAAGCCACCATGAGCGCCATACGCCTGGCTCGGGGTTACACCAACAGAGACAAGATCCTCAAGTTCGAAGGCTGCTACCACGGCCATGCCGACTGTTTGCTGGTTAAGGCCGGCTCAGGTGCCCTGACTCTGGGTCAACCCAGCTCCCCAGGGATCCCTGCTGACTTCGCCAAGCACACCCTGACCGCTGTCTATAACGATCTGGATTCAGTCAAAGAGCTGTTCAGCCAGCATCCGCAGGATATCGCCTGTATCATACTCGAGCCGGTTGCCGGCAACATGAACTGTATCCCGCCGGTTGCAGGTTTCCTTGAAGGACTGCGTGAACTTTGCGATCAGTTCGGCGCCCTGTTGATCATCGACGAAGTGATGACTGGCTTCCGCGTCTCCAAGAGCGGTGCCCAAGGCCACTATGGCGTGACACCGGATCTGACCACTCTGGGTAAGGTGATCGGCGGCGGTATGCCGGTTGGTGCCTTCGGTGGCAAGAAAGAAGTCATGCAGTATATTGCCCCGACCGGCCCTGTGTACCAGGCCGGCACACTTTCGGGTAACCCTATCGCCATGACCGCAGGTCTGGCTCAACTGGAAGCCCTGTCCGAACCAGGCCTCTATGAAGAGCTGGCTGCCAAGACCAAGCGTATTGCCGAAGGCTTCAAGGCCGCAGCCGACAAGCATGGTATCCCCATGGCCATCAACTATGTTGGCGGCATGTTTGGTTTCTTCTTTACCGATGAAGAGAAGATCACCGGCTTTGAGCAGGTTACCAAGTGCAACATGGAGCAGTTCCGCGCCTTCTATCACGGCATGCTGGACGAAGGTATCTACCTGGCACCGAGCGCCTTTGAAGCAGGCTTCCTGTCCATGGCTCACGGCGAGCAAGAGCTGCAGGCGACTCTGGATGCAGCCGATCGTGTTCTGGCACGCATGAAGTAATCCGCAGATGGATTGAAAACGGGGCCTATACGGCCCCGTTTTTTATGCCCACTCCCGCCGGGTAGATTTCTCTGGCGTCCAGCTCGAACTCAGGTTTCCAATTCTCCTTCCATAAATTTTTCATCCAGCGCCATACTCACAAGCCAATTAAGGTTGCACCATGGCTGTCACGCCAACTTGCCACCGGCTCGCTAGTCGACTGTCGCCTTTCGCTGCCAAACAGACCCAATCAGTACAAAACACCAAGATACAAAAAACAAACAGCCCAAATCACTGGCTTAGCCCGAAAGTAGACGGACACTTATCACAAAGTCTAAGAAAATGTGTTCCAGTTAACAGTTGCGTTATCCATGTCAGTGTGGTCTGATCCGCACGCGCTATCACAGCTCGATTAATTGAACCTTGATGGCCGACACAAAAACTGCCCACTTCCCCCAGGGCAGGCGAACATAAAATCAGCAGTTGGAATTGCATTTATGCTCTATACCTTTCTTATCATACTGGCGGTGTTGGCACTGCTGAGTATCATTTTTGAAGAGGTGACTCACCTCAACAAAGCCAAAACGACTCTGTTTTTCGGTTGTATCTCCTGGATAGCTCTGTTCATGTCTGCCGGCGACCCCGGCCATGAAAAGCTGGTAGAGCATCAACTCAATGAAAACCTGCTGGAAATCGCGACGCTCTGGCTGTTTTTGATGTCGACCATGACCTTTGTGGCCTATCTCAACGCCAAGGGCATGATCCAGATAATAGTGCAGAAGCTGTTTCCGCAGCGGGTCAGTACCCGGATGCTGATGCTGCAGGTTGCCCTGTTTTCTCTGGTATTGTCGGCCATCTGTGACAACGTCACCGCCACCTTGGTCTCTCTTGGGCTGCTGACCACCTTCAAGCTCGACAAACAGATGCGTCGCCGGATGGCGGTATTGATTATCTTTGCCGTCAACTCAGGGGGAGTTTCTCTGATAACGGGTGACGTCACTACCCTGATGATCTTCCTCGGCGGCCATGTGCATATGTCAGAACTGCTGATGTTGGTGCTGCCGGCGGCATTCAGCGTGATGTTGCTGGCAATACTCTTCTCCCTCAATGCCAAGGGCGAGGTGTCCACCACACCTATTCGTCAAAGTTACGAGACAGTGGATGTGCTTATCGCCATCATCTTCTTCACCACCATATTGATGACCATGGCACTGAACATTCTGTTTGCCATTCCCCCCGTGCTAACCTTCCTCACCGGGTTATCAATCATGTTCCTGGTGGGCCACACCGCCCGCAACGACAAAGAAGAACTGCAGATCCTCGAGTATATCCGCCAAGTGGAATACGACACCCTGCTGTTCTTCCTCGGGATCCTCTTGTTGGTGGGTATGCTCAAAGAGATAGGCACGCTGGATCTTCTGGCCCAGGTCTACGCCCGTCACGACCCCAACATTTCCAACTTTGTCACTGGTATGGGATCGGCCATATTGGATAACGTGCCACTGACCGCGGCTCTTTTGAAAGCCGCACCTGAACTGACCACGCCTGAGTGGCTGGGCCTGACCTACGCAGTAGGTGTGGGTGGCTCTCTGCTGGTGATAGGTTCGGCGGCCGGGATCATCGCCATGAGCAAGGTCAAAGAGCTGACCTTTGTCTCTTACCTCAAGTATGTTCCGGCGCTGTTGCTGTGCTACTCTGTAGGCTACGCCCTGACACTGCTGCTGGGGAACTACTTCTACGGAGCTTAAACTCTAAGATAAAAAAGCGCCTTAATGGCGCTTTTTTATGCTTGGTTCCAGCCGTTTTGGGTCGACTTAGATGGCCGGCACCCGGAACTTCTGCCCTTGAATTTCCAGCACCACATCCCTTGGACGTATCTCAACGATCTTCAGTTGACCCTTGATGCTGTCACCCTCCTGCAGTTCGGCACCCTCCACATTCAGCCAACGCTTGGAAGGCTCTGAGGCGTATACGTGAGCACTGATCTCAAACTCAGGAACCTGCAATTGCAGCCCGGCCGGCAAGCCGCCGTAAGGAGGCACCTCTTCCTCAGCCTTGGGAATGGGATCCAATTCGGGAGGCGATACGGGTTTTTCCGCCGAGTGCCGGTGCTCCACATCGGCAAGCGCCGCCTGAAACTGAGCCACCAACTCATCCTGGCGGCGGCTCTCGGCACTGGATAGCCCCACATCCTCAGCCGCTTCATTAACCTGCCGCTTGAGAGACTCGAGCACCTCAAGCCCACGGCGATTGGGGTTGGCTCCCAGGATAATCGGCTCATCGTCAGCCGCCGGTATCTCCTGCGGCTGATTTACAGTTGCTGAGCCATCAGCCTGGAGTTGCGCAAACTGCAGCTCTTTAGCCGCTTCGGCCACACTGGCGGCCAATAAATCACTGCCAGTCGACTGTGCATTAACCGAAGCCGGACTCTGGCGGGCTGCAATTTCAGCTTCGCCGCTTTGGTTTATTGAACTCTGGTTTATTGAGCCCTGGTTTACTGAACTTTGGTTTATGGTCGCCCTATTCTCAGCCTGAGCATTTTGAGGCCGCGTATTTTGCGACTGGATTGTCCGAGATTGAACAGCCTGAGTCTGAGGTATCGGCTGGGCCATAGGCAAGGCAACCTTACCGGCCAAACGTACTTCCGTTGCACCTTGTTCAGCCACCTCAGCGGCTTGAGTCGGTTGCTTATATCCTTGAGACTCATCTTGTTGCCTGGCTTGCTGCTGCGAGGCTTGCCCCCCAACTGAAGATGTCTCGGGAGCCAGCGTCTTTTTATTGGTATCAAGCGAGTGCCAGCCCCAAGCCAAGGCGCCACCTGCCAGCACGGCCGCCACCAAGACGGCCAGCGGCTTGAGATAGCGACTTGCTGAAGATTGTCGGCGATATTGCGCCCTGGGGGTCAACACAGGATCCAGTTGTTCACCCATTTCCTGTTGCTTGGCCCGGGTCACGGCATCGAGAAGGATAGACATCAGCTCGCTCCTCCTGCGTGCAATCTGGGGCCTTGATGACTCAAGTACAGATTAAGCTGAACCAGAGTCTGGCTGCCGGCAATGCCGTCCGGTTTCAAGCCGTGGCGCCGCTGAAACTGTTGCAGTGACTGCTCCAGCTCGCTGTCGAAATAACTCATCAGCCTGGCCGGGCGTTCATCCACCTGCGCCAGGGTATTTTCCAGCCACTGCACCTGGGCCAAACCGGCACTTGGGCCTATCGCCTTGAGCGGATCCTTGGGGGCATCCCAGATGATTTCAAAAGTACCGCTGAAATGACGGTTGAACCAATCGACGCTGACCCAGAGTTGTTGTTCATTGAGTTGCAGCAACAACTGCTCACCATCTTTGGTCACCAGAGTGCCATAGAAAGGCTGCTGTTGTTCATCCTCCAGATAGACCACAGCCGGATAGTTGAGCCGCAGTAAAGAGTTGAGATTGCCCTGCTGCTGATAGCAGGCAAGCCCCTGCTGTTCGGCGGCCTGACAGGCACTGATGCCTGAATATGGCACCTTGTCCCAAAGGGCAAACAGGGCCGCAAAGGCGGTATCTATATTGCGGCTCTGATCTATGGCCTGCGTCAAGATCCGCTGCGCCCGATTGACTGCGGGCTTGTCCGCAGCAGCTTGATTGACAGAAAGATGGTTAACAGCAGCTTGATTGCCTGCAACCTGAGTCTGCTTGGCATCTGTCACTGAATGAAGTTGGCGTCCGGACTGATCTTGGGCCACAGCCTGTTCCGGCTGTGCCAGGAAATAGTAACCACCGGCAAATGCCAAAAGCAGCATGGCGGCAGCAGAAGCCGGCAACCAATAATTACGCTGTTTGATTTTCTCTCCCAGCACCTCTTCGGCGGCAGTGGCCACCATTTTGGCATCGATAGGGGTTCGAGACTGACCATAACCCGCCATCAAGGCCCGCTCACACAAGAGGTTGATAAGCCTTGGAATACCACCACTGAATTTATGCAAGGCCCGAATCGCGCCGCGGTTGAACAAGGGCTCGCTGCGCCCGGCCACCTGCAACCTGTGCTGCACATAGAAGCCCACCTCCTCTTCGGTGAGCGGCAACAGATGGTAACGGGCAGTGATTCGCTGCGCCAACTGCCGCAGCTCCTGGCGCTTGAGCAGTTGCTGCAGCTCGGGCTGACCTATGAGGATTACCTGCAACAGTTTACGGGTATCTGTCTCCAGGTTGGTAAGCAGGCGCAGTTGCTCAAGCACTTCGGCCCGCAGATGCTGGGCCTCATCAATGATCAGCACAGTGTTGCGCCCGGCCTGGTGGTTAGCCAACAGAAAACCACTGATATGATCGGTCAGCTGTTTGAGGGTGGGCGTCTCACCATAGGGAATTTTCAACTCATCACAGAGGGTAGCCAGCAGTTCAAGCTCGGTCAGAGATGGATTGAGGATAAAGGCAGTATCGGTATTTTCCGGCAGTTGCCGCAGCAGGCAGCGGGAAACCGTGGTTTTCCCGGTACCGACTTCACCTGTCAACAGCACAAAGCCCCCCGTCTCCCCCAGGCCATAGGTCAAATGCGCCAACGCCTCCCTGTGCCTGTCACTGAGAAACAGATAACTGGGATTGGGCGCGATAGAAAACGGGTTATCGTTCAGTCCATAAAAGGCCTTGTACATAGGCACTGCCATCCTTCTTTGATAGAGACAGCCCAGTTTAAGGCAAGGCCATAAATTGTAAAACCCCGGCCGCCATTTATGTGATGCACGGGAAAGTCCCCCACGGCCGGGTCTCATGTTATCCTGAGGCCATTACCAAAGCAGTCGATTATAAGGAATCCACAAGCGTGCAGATTTATCTGGTTGGTGGCGCAGTGCGTGACAAACTATTGGGCTTACCCGTCAAGGACAGGGATCATCTGGTGGTTGGCGCAACCCCGGAGCAGATGGCGTCACTGGGATACCGGCAGGTGGGCAAGGATTTTCCTGTGTTTCTGCACCCCAAAACCCAGGAGGAGTACGCCCTGGCTAGAACCGAGCGCAAGACAGGCCTGGGTTACGGCGGTTTCTCCTGCTATGCGGCGCCCGATGTCACTCTGGAAGAGGATCTGCTGCGGCGGGACTTGACCATTAACGCCATAGCCCAAAGTGAGGATGGCGAGCTGCACGACCCCTACAACGGCCAAAAGGATATCGAGGCCCGGGTGCTGAGGCATGTCTCCCCCGCTTTCGTTGAAGACCCGCTGCGGGTACTCAGGGTGGCCCGTTTTGCCGCCCGCTTTGCCCCTCAGGGCTTCAGTATAGCGCCGGAAACCCTGGCTCTGATGCAGGAAATTGCCACTGGCCCCGAGCTTGGCGCACTGACGCCTGAGCGGGTATGGCAGGAGCTGGATAAGGTGCTCGGCTGCGAGCAGCCCCAGGTGTTTTTTGAAGTACTGCGCCAGGTTAACGCCTTACAAGCACTGATGCCGGAAATCGATGCCCTGTTTGGTGTGCCGCAACCAGCCAAGTGGCATCCGGAAATTGATACCGGCCTTCACACCTTGATGGCACTGGAGCAAGCCGCACTATTAACCCGCGACAAAGCCGTGCGCTTTGCCGCGCTGGTGCACGATCTCGGTAAGGCACTGACCCCGGCCGACATGCTGCCCAAGCACCATGGCCACGGCCAGAAGGGACTTGAACCTATTCGAAACCTGTGCGAGCGGCTGCGAGTGCCTTCCGAGTATCGGGATCTGGCGTTGCTGGTCAGCGATCAGCATCAAAATATTCATAATCTGGCGGAGCTCAAGCCGGAAACCATAGTGAAAATCTTCGACAAAGCCGATTTCTGGCGCAAGCCAGAGCGCCTGGAGCAACTGGCGCTGGCCTGCGAGGCCGATGCCAGAGGCCGCAGCGGGCTTGAACAAGCCCCCTACCCGCAGGCGCAAGCATTGAGGCAGTTATTTGCTGTCGCCTCAGCCATAGATGTCAAACCCATAGTAGCAGCGGGACACAAGGGGCCAGCCATCAGAGAAGAGCTCGCTCGGCAGCGGATTGCCGCCGTATGTCAAGAAAAGCAACTGTTACTGAATTCCGCCGTTTCCTGATAGAAAGGCAAGATATTGACGGCAATATTTTCAGTTATGTTAAGAAAATGGCGAAAGAAACTGGCTATCTTCCCAAAGACTTGGCAATTCAATGAGTATTCGATAAGGTAAAGCGGCCTGTACGTGAATATTCGTAGCAAAATAAATTGACTATGACATAATTAGGCGGTGTCGGCTGTTTTACAGTCGAGCCATTAAAAATCCAACCTATCTAAAGGGATTTCTTCATGAACAAAAAAGTACTGATGATTGCTGGCGTAGCAATGACTGCTCTGCTGGGTGGCTGTGCCAACACCACTGCTCTGGAAGAAAGCGTTGCTAACCTGGGCAACAAAGTTGATCAATTATCAGCCGAAGTTAGCTCTCTGAAAGCAGAGCAAGGCAAACTGTCTGCTGACGTTAAAGATGCCAAAGCTGCTGCTATGGACGCTCAGTCTGAAGCTAAGCGTGCTAACGACCGCTTGGACAACGTTGCTTCTCGTTACAAGAAGTAATTCAGTCTCGGATCGGCAACACCAAGGTGTTGCCGATTTGCTTTTCGCTAAAGCCTACAATGACTTCCAGTCAGTCCTGACCCAAATTCCAGCCACAACCTTCATTTTTCAGCCTAAACCCGAGGCTCAAACTCAGTTTCGTTTAATCACCAACACACGGTAATCCAGCTCCAGCCCCTTAACTGCTCGAGTAGCAAGCGCACGCTTCTGTTTTTCGCTGGCGCGCCAGGCATAAAGAGTGGTTTCCAGAAGCGTCAACGCCTGCTCACCGCTCACATCCAGAGAAAAAATCAAGCTCTCGGTTTCCAGCACAGTCAACTCGGCCGGCAGGCTGATACTGAACTCCCGCTGCTTGAGATCAGCGTTTAATTGCTCACGCAACTGCCATAAGTGTCTGGGCCCGGGTGCCAACATCACAAGATGTGCCCCAGGCTTCATCACCCTGGGGATCTCCTTTCCCTTGAGCTGACCATCGAGCAGAGTCACCAGTGAAAACTGCGCATCTTCAAAGGGCAAGCGTTTGGCAACACTGAGAAATACCTGCGCCGTCGGCAAGGCTTTGGCAGCGGCGAAGGCGGCATTTTGCGCATCACAGATAAGCAGACGTTGCAGCTGTTCCGGCAGTTGCAGCATCTGCTGCAAGGCGCCGTCTCCGGCGTTGGGATCAAGTACAGCCTCACAGTTTTCGGCGAGCCTGGCCAGCTTAAGATTCAGCGCCTGATGCAAAGGCGCCATCAACTCAGACTGCAGCAGAAAACGCCGGGCCCGCAACGCCTGGCGCGACAAGGCATGTACCGCCGCGCTCTTGGGCTTGGCCAGCAGCCAATAACCGTCTTCCTGGCAGTCGAAGTGATGTTTGTTGGCGCAGTAAAAACCTCTGGATGTCTGATGTTGCTTGAGTTCACTCTGGCAAACCGGGCACTGAAATTGCACTGAATTCATCTTAGCTCCACAGAAAGATAAAGCCGCACAGAAGCGCACCCAGCGCCAGACGGTAGAGCACGAAAGGCAGCATGCCCATCTTGCTGATAATCTTCAAAAACAGGTGGATACAGGTATAAGCCGCCACAAAAGAGAGCACTACGCCCAGTATCAAGGCCTGCCAGTCAATCACATGCCCGCCGTCGAGCAGATCTTTGCCCATCAGCAGCGCCGCCCCCAGGATCACAGGAATCGACATCAAAAAAGAGAAACGCGCCGCCGCTTCGCGATTGAGCCCCAACATCAGGGCCGCCGTCATGGTGATCCCCGAGCGACTGGTGCCGGGAATAAGTGCCAAAGCTTGGGCGAAACCTATCATCAATGCCTTGCGCCAGCCGGTTTGATACTCAGTGAGCTCAAGCCGTGCCATCTTATCCGACCACCAGAGCAGCAAACCGAATACCACAGTAGTGATGGCAATAACACCGGGCCCCCGCAGATAGGTTTCAACCAGATCTTTGGCCATAAAACCAAAAACGACTGCGGGTATGGTGGCCAGAATAATCCACCAGGCCAGTTTGCTCTCGGCACTGTGGTTACCCTTGAATATGCTGCCAAACCAGGCGTTCAGCATAGCGATGATTTCAGTACGGAAGTAGAGCACCACCGCCAGTAATGAGCCTATGTGCACCGCCACATCGAAGGCCAGTCCCTGATCTTCCCAGCCCAGTAATTGGGAAGGCAAAATAAGGTGCGCCGAGCTGGAGATAGGTAAAAATTCAGTCAGGCCCTGGATCAGGGCAAGGATGATGACCTGTATTGTGTCCATAATTGTCCTTTAAAAATCAGGCCGACAGGCCCCAATCGAAAGCGATAGGCCAGAGTTTCTGGCTGGCCTTGTCATATTCCTGCCACAACACTTGGTAGCTGAGTTGTGCCAGTGGATGCTTGGTTTGCGGTGCCAGTTCAGCCAGCGGCCAAAGCACAAAGGCATTGGTCAGGATCTCGGCTCGGGGCAAAACTACCGGCTGCTGGCAGACCCGGTCATCATAGAGCAGCAGATCCAAGTCCAAGGTGCGCGGAGCAAACTTTTTCGCCCCGGGAATACGCCCATGACGCAGCTCTATCTCCTTGAAACAGGCCACCACTTCAGCAATGTCGAGCGAGGTATGAGCGCCCACCACCATGTTGAGAAAGTTGCTGCCCTTGAATCCCACAGATTCACTCTCGTAAACCGATGACAGTTGCAGCTCGCCAAACGCAGCGTGCAGCTCTTTGATAGCTGCACGCAGATAATGATCCGGGTCGATATTGCTGCCCAGACTGATGTAAATATGTGCCATATTGCCGTCAGATACCACGCTCGATTTCAACACCGACCGCTTTGGCCGAAGGGACGGCGCCGGGCTTCATCACCCGCACCTTGACCCAAGGCACTGAAAATTCACTCATCAGGCAATGGGCTATCATCTCGGCCACGGTTTCAATCAACTCAATGGGCTTTTCGGTGATCAGGGCGGTGAGGCGCTTGCTGACGGTTTCATAGCAGAGCGCCTGGCTGTAATCATCACTGTCAGCGGCGGCTCTGTTATCCCAGGCCATATCCAGATCGATAAGCAGTGTCTGGTGTACCTGTTTCTCCCACTCATAGATCCCGATAACCGTTTCTATCTGTAATTCCCGTATCAGCACTCTGTCCATAAAATCCCCCTTAGCAGCTGCCGGGCCTGAGGTCAGATAAGCTATCGGCAATAAAACCGCTATAATCCGCCCCGTTCCGGAGATATTCACTGTAGCCCCTTTCTACCTGGCCCGATCTTAAGTAGGATAAGGCATTGAAGGACAAGATGAACCCGAGATTTTTAACCGCCAGCTGACGGTAAAGATTTTCACCTTGGGTTATCCGGGCAAGGGCTGCATATTTCAGTGTGCGCGATAATACCTTAAGACGAGTAAGGAAACCAATTTGAGTACCATGGTACTGACCCCAATTATGATTGTGGCCGCTTACCTGCTCGGCTCTATCTCCAGTGCCGTGCTGGTGTGCCGCCTCAAGGGCCTGCCGGATCCCAGAGGCAAGGGTTCGGGCAACCCGGGCGCCACCAACGTGCTGCGCATCGGCGGCACTTGGGCCGCAGCCATGGTGTTTTTCTTCGATATGCTCAAGGGTGCCCTGCCCACTTATACCGCTTATCTGATGGGAATAGATGCCGTCTGGCTCGGGGTGATAGCCATTGCCGCCTGCCTGGGGCACATATACCCGATTTTCTTCGGCTTCAAGGGCGGCAAAGGCGTTGCCACAGCACTCGGTGCCATGGCGCCCATAGGTGAAGGCTTGGCGCTGTGTTTGATGGGCACCTGGTTATTGGTGGTATTGCTGACCCGCTATTCATCACTGGCAGCTTTGGTTACGGCGCTATTGGCACCTGTATATACCTGGTGGCTGGATGACAGATTTACCCTGCCGGTGGCCATGCTATCGACGCTAATCATTATCCGCCACAAGGATAATATTCGCCGCCTGCTCAAGGGAGAAGAGTCCAAGATGTCGCGCTCAAAGCGCACTAAATAGGGCCATAGGCTGCTAGTTTTTAAAGCAGCTATCAAAAACCAAAAGGCGCCAGTGGCGCCTTTTACTTTTCAGGTATTACAGATGGTGGGTTAGCCGGGCTTCAGGAAATCGCTTCCAGGGTATCCAGCGGCCAACGTGGCTGCCCTTTCACCGCAAGCGTCTCACGCTCGCCGGCCTTGAGGCGCTGCAAGCCAGCGTAGGCTATCATGGCACCGTTATCCGTGCAGAACTCGCCTCTTGGGTAGAAAACCTTGCCACCACGGCTTTGCATCAACTCGGCCAGTGAGCTTCTCAGACGGGTGTTGGCGCTGACGCCACCGGCAATGACCAAGCGCTTAAAGCCGGTTTGCTCCAGTGCTCGGCGGCACTTGATGACCATGGTATCGACCACGGCTTCTTCAAAAGCCCGGGCGATATTGGCGCGGGTCTGCTCATCATCCGGTTCGGCGGCTATGGTATTGGCGGCGTAGGTTTTCAGCCCTGAGAAACTAAAATCCAATCCCGGTCTGTCGGTCATCGGCCGGGGAAACTTATAGCCGGCCTTTTCCCCTTTGGCCGCAAGCTTGGCCAATCTTGGGCCACCTGGATAATCCAGCCCCATTAGTTTGGCTGTCTTGTCGAAAGCTTCACCGGCCGCATCGTCTATGGATTCACCCAAGACTTCATAGCGACCTATGCCTTCCACCTTCACCAGCATGGAGTGCCCGCCGGAAACCAAGAGCGCCACAAAGGGAAACTCAGGCGCATCCTCTTCCAGCATGGGCGCCAACAGATGCCCTTCCATATGATGGACACCTACTGCAGGCTTATTCCAGGCAAATGCCAGAGAACGGCCGACGCAGGCGCCCACCAAAAGCGCACCAATCAGGCCAGGGCCCTTGGTGTAGGCGATGCCGTCGAGCTCTTCGATACGGGTATCGGCCTTGGCCAGCGCCTCACGGATCAGCGGTACTATTTTGCGCACATGATCCCTTGATGCCAGCTCAGGCACCACGCCACCATAGTCGGCATGTAACTTAACCTGACTGTAGAGAGCATGAGACAACAACCCCTGCTCTTCGTCGTAAACCGCTATTCCTGTCTCATCACAGGATGTTTCAATACCTAAAACCCGCATCTATGAAATCTTTCCGCCTGAAAAGGGGCGCCAATTCTACCCCTAACCAAGAGATTTCTCCAGTTGTAGGCTAAAGTGAATTTACTTTAGGGACTTTACATCCAGTGCCAGTCGGTTTAAAATTCCGCACCATTTTAAATACACTTGGGTCAAGTGATTGACTCAATACAAACTTACACCTAAGGGGTGATGGCGTATGCCAATTATTAAAGTACGTGAAAACGAACCATTCGACGTAGCTCTGCGTCGTTTCAAGCGCTCTTGTGAAAAAGCCGGTATCCTGGCCGACGTGCGTGCTCGTGAATTCTACGAGAAGCCAACTACTGCTCGTAAGCGTGCAAAAGCTGCTGCAGTTAAGCGTCTGGCCAAGAAGCTTTCTCGCGAAAACGCACGTCGCGTACGTTTATACTAATTCCTTATGAGCCTGATAGATAAGCTAAAAGACCAAATGAAACAAGCCTTGGTGGCCAAAGAGAAGGTCCGCCTTGGTACGATTCGTATGGCATTAGCTGCCATCAAACAGATTGAAGTGGACACCCGCGAAACTCTGAATGATGAGCAGATAATAGCTGTCTTGACCAAGATGGTGAAACAACGCCGTGATGCCATTGCCCAATATGAGGCAGCAGGTCGTCCGGAGTTGGCAGAAGCCGAAGCAGCAGAGATTCAAGTTATTGAAACTTTTCTGCCCCAGCCTCTGAGCGAAAGCGAAATCGCTGCGCTGATTGATGCCGCTATTCAGGATAGCGGTGCCAGCACCATGGCGGATATGGGCAAAGTAATGGGAGCGTTGAAATCCAAAGTTCAGGGTCGTGCAGACATGGGTGCCATCAGTGCCCAGATCCGTGCCAAACTGCAATAAGCGGGTTTCCACGTATGAACAAGCCGTGCTTCTGCGCGGCTTGTTTGTTTACATCGGTCAAGGGTGCATGACTCAGTCTGATGGCTATACCTCGTGATTTTATCAATGAGCTGATTGCTCGCACAGACATAGTTGATCTTATCGATCACAAGGTACCCCTTAAAAAAGCGGGTAAGAATTATTCTGCCTGTTGCCCTTTCCACAGTGAAAAATCACCCTCTTTCACCGTCAGCAGAGACAAACAGTTTTACCATTGCTTCGGCTGTGGTGCCCATGGCAATGCCATTGACTTCATCATGGAGTATGACCGTCTCGAGTTCCTCGATGCCATTGAGGAGCTGGCAAGCCAACTGGGGCTGGAAGTACCGCGGGAGAACAATCCCAACCGTCGTCGCGACGAAGGGCTCAGCCGCGATCTCTACCAGTTGATGGAAGAGGCCAACAGGTTTTATCAAAGCCAGCTCAGGCAACACCAGGACAAACAGAAGGTGTTGGACTATCTGGCCTTTCGAGGGTTATCGGACCAGGTTGTCGAGCGCTTCGGCATTGGGTTCGCCCCCGACGGCTGGGACGGTCTACTGAGCCGTTACCGCTCGCAGCAAGAGTCGCAGGACAAGCTGCTGACTGCGGGGATGATCATCAGCAACGACAACGGCAAGCGTTATGACCGCTTCCGTGACAGATTGATGTTCCCGATCCGCGATAGGCGCGGCCGGGTGATTGCCTTTGGTGGCAGGGTGTTGGGAGATGGTACCCCCAAATACTTGAATTCTCCGGAAACGCCCATATTTCATAAGGGTAATGAGCTTTACGGTCTGTATGAGCTGAAGCAGGCCCACAGAGAACCCCGGCAAGTGCTGATTGTCGAAGGTTATATGGACGTGGTGGCGCTGGCTCAATTTGGGGTCGATTATGCGGTAGCCTCTCTGGGCACCTCGACTACAGCCGAACAGTTTCAGCTGTTGCTGCGCAGCGCCAAAGAGGTGGTTTGCTGCTACGACGGCGATAACGCCGGTAAAGAAGCCGCCTGGCGCGCACTGGAAACCGCCCTGCCACTGCTGAAGCCCGGCGATACAGTGCGCTTTATGTTTTTGCCCCAGGGGGAAGATCCCGACTCCATGGTGCGCAAGACAGGCAAAGAAGCCTTCGAAGCTTTGATAGATGAAGCGCAAACACTGACAGGGTTTCTGTTCGATACCCTGACCACGAAATATGGGACAGACAAGGGCAACCTGGCGAAACAGGCCATAGCCCTGATTGAAAAGATTCAAGACACTGTGCTGCAAAATCTGTTGCTCGAAGACCTGTCACACAGGCTCGGCATGAACAGCGCAGATGATCTGAAGAAAAAGCTGGGATTCAAGGGCCCCCAAGGGGTTGCCCCCGCCCGGCATAAAGCGCTTAAGGGCCGGGGTACACCGCTGCGACTCGCCGTCGCCTTGCTGGTACAACACCCACAGTTGGGGCTGAATTTGATCCCCCAACCGGCTCTCAAGCATTTACAGATGGCCGGCATAGACTTGCTGGTCGAATTACTGGATTTGACTCGCGCCCAGAAGATGAACAGCGCACAACTACTTGAGCAATTCAGGGATACGGACGAATTTTCCGCCCTGAGAAAACTGGCCCAATGGGAGCATCAAGTGGCGGATGAAAACCTGGAGCAAGAGTTCAAAAAATCCCTGGTATGGCTGAATAATCAATACATTGAGCAGCGCTATCAGGAATTAAGTCTGAAACAGACCCATACTAAAGAAGAGAAAATACAGCTTAAGAAGCTAATCGCGGCCATGAAAAGCCGCCAATGAGCTCTCTCAATTTATGGGTCCGGTCGCCGGACTAGCACAGGGATGCGCACATGGCTATAATTGACGATTTGTGCGGCAAGAGCCCAAGGCCGCTGCCCATCGTTGTAACAGTTACCCAACTTGGATGATATCTATGGATCAAACTCCGCAGTCGCAACTTAAACTGTTGCTCGCCAAAGGCAAAGAGCAAGGTTACCTAACCTATGCAGAAGTGAATGACCACTTGCCTGCAGATATGGTCGATTCCGACCAGATCGAAGATATTATCCAGATGATAAATGACATGGGTATCCGGGTGTTTGAAGAAGCACCGGATGTCGATGACATTATGATGTCGGAAGACAGCACGGATGAAGATGCCGCCGAGGAAGCCGCCGCCGCCCTGGCCTCAGTCGAGAGCGAGCTGGGCCGCACCACAGACCCAGTGCGTATGTATATGCGCGAAATGGGCACTGTGGAACTGCTGACCCGCGAAGGCGAAATTCAGATCGCCAAGCGTATCGAAGAAGGCATCAACACGGTACAGAGCTCAGTCGCCGAGTACCCACAGGCGATCGCCATGATCCTCGAACAGTTTGATCAGTTCGAGGCCGAAGAGATCCGCCTGTCCGACATTATCTCTGGATTTGTCAATCCCGACGAAGACGATGTAGGCCCAAGCGCCACCCATATTGGTTCTGAATTGTCCGATGATGATCTGGATGATGAAGATGATATGGACGACGATGACGAAGATGACGACAGCGATTCCGAAGATGAAGGCTCCAAAGGCCCGGATCCGGAAGAAGCCCGTGAGCGTTTCGGCCAACTGCGTGCCGTCTATGAAAACTCACTGAAGCTCATCGAACTCAAGGGGCGCGATCACCCCGAGTCAGTCGCGGCTCTGTTCCACATCGGCGAAATTTTCAAAGAGTTCCGCCTGGTGCCCAAGCAGTTTGACCGTCTGGTCAAGAGCATGCGCAGCATGATGGACAAAGTGCGGGTTCAGGAACGCCTGATCCTCAAGCTTTGTGTTGAACAGGCCAAAATGCCGAAGAAGAACTTTGTTAAGCTCTTCACCGGCAACGAAACCGATATCAGCTGGTTCAACGCCGAGATGAACTCCGGCAAGCCATACGCCGAAGGCCTGAAAATGGTCGAGGAAGACGTGCTGCGTTGCCGCGCCAAGCTGGAAGCCATCGAAGCCGAAACCGGCCTGTCTATCGCCTCAATCAAAGACATCAACCGCCGCATGAGCATAGGTGAAGCCAAGGCTCGCCGTGCCAAGAAGGAAATGGTTGAAGCCAACTTGCGTCTGGTTATTTCTATCGCCAAGAAATACACCAACCGTGGCCTGCAGTTCCTGGATCTGATCCAGGAAGGCAACATAGGCCTGATGAAGGCTGTAGACAAGTTTGAATACCGTCGTGGATATAAGTTCTCTACCTATGCTACCTGGTGGATCCGTCAGGCCATTACCCGCTCCATCGCGGACCAGGCCCGTACCATACGTATCCCGGTACACATGATAGAAACCATCAACAAGCTCAACCGTATCTCGCGGCAGATGCTGCAGGAAATGGGACGCGAGCCTTCTCCGGAAGAGCTGGCCGAGCGGATGATGATGCCGGAAGACAAGATCCGCAAAGTGCTGAAAATCGCCAAAGAGCCTATCTCCATGGAGACCCCTATCGGGGACGATGAAGATTCGCATCTGGGGGATTTCATTGAGGATACTACCCTCGAGTTGCCACTGGACAGCGCCACCAGCGAAAGTCTCAAGAGTGCCACTCATGAAGTGCTGGCAGGCCTAACAGCCCGCGAAGCCAAGGTCCTCAGAATGCGTTTTGGTATCGACATGAACACTGACCACACCCTGGAAGAAGTGGGCAAGCAGTTCGACGTTACCCGTGAACGTATTCGTCAGATTGAGGCCAAGGCACTGCGTAAGCTGCGTCACCCGAGCCGCTCGGAAATCCTCAAGTCCTTCCTGGACGAGTAAACAAGCTTTTGTACAAAAACCCCGCTACGCGGGGTTTTTTATTGTCGTTATGCCTCGAGTCTGATTAACAGATAACCACTTGAAAGCAATGACATCAATAATGCGCAAAACACGGGTGACAAGCACGATTAAACTTCGTATACTCTGTCCCGCTTCTGGTGATGACGATTACCTTAAGCCGGCCCCTTAGCTCAGTTGGTTAGAGCACACGACTCATAATCGTTAGGTCCCCAGTTCGAGTCTGGGAGGGGCCACCATTTTTTCGAAGGCTTAGCTAACTCAATTTAGCTAAGCCTTTGTGCTTTTTGGGATACCGGGTGCTGTAGTATTCAAACTCGCACTAGAAAAGATCTTGCTAACTCATCATCTCGTCTCTCCTTGGGTATTTCTCACAAAATGATTAACTTATTTCTTCCTTGCCGTAGGATAAGGGCATATCATTGCAACCATTAAGTCCAATAAAAGACATAGGAAGTGTTAAAAATGAATAAGTTATCGATTGGTTGCGCAATCATTTTTTCTTTATTAGTTTCAGGCTGTACTGTTCGTGTCGCAGATCTAACAGTAGGAAGCACGAAGAATGTTAATTTAAATTCTGGCCAATTAGTAAAAGGTGAGCGAGTAACAGGAGAAGACTCCTATGGTGTATTCCTATTTCCATTTGGCATCCCTAATGTTAAAACCGCTATGGATCGTGCTATTGAGACAAACAAGTGTGCAGTTGGCCTAACTGATGTTGTTGTAACTCAGCTTAATCACTCGTTTATTATCGGCACTATCGGTTTAAGGGTTGAGGGCGATTTACTGATAGATCAAAGTAAAGAAGGTTGTAAGAAATCTATCTAACTTTCTGAAAGTAACCCTTGAACTTAGAAAATACTGCATAGCCAATACTTAGTATTGGCTTTCTTCTTTGATGTAAATATATCCTTTTTATAGAGTAAGAAAACTTGCGTTAAAGGTGTCCGAAAACTCCTCTAACTATGTCAAATACAAAATCGAGCTATGGCGTGAACACTACAACCATGCTCGCCTACATAGTTCACTGAACCATATGCCGCCTGTTGAGTATGCCAAGCAGGCAGCATAAGCTGGAAAATCTCATCAAGAGATTGGTACTAATCTCGGGAAAGGTCAGTTTCACACGTCAGTCCGTCACCGCTATTTGGCTCACACTGATTACAAAACTACGTACCTCGCCCGTCTTTGTCATCAAAGCGAAAACGGTCTTTGCCACCACACACGGGGCAAGCCTGGTGTTTGTTGTCATTGATTGAGATGCCAAGGCCGTTAAGCACGTTCAGCCAGTGGCCGCCAGTTGCGGTGTTGATTGCTGAGAACATGTTGTTAGTCATTGCCATAACACCACCCTGAAAACAGTGTTATGGCCTCTGACGTCATACTTTCCCAGTCGATGAAATACCGCCTTATGCGATGGTGCAAAATGCCATGTTCATCGGCGACATTGTGCTCATCTCGATGGCGGAAACATAATCCTAAGTCTTTTAGCTCTCGCACTCTTGGCGGCAGCGCGCACACTCCAATGGCGGCTGCCTCATAGCGGTTGATGGAGCCACAACGTTGCATCTGAAAAAACACTTGTCTGATTTGGGCATCTGTACTTTTTGCTTGCACCATAATTAAGCCCCCCGACCAGATAAGAAGGTTTGAACATC
>NZ_JAPEHY010000048.1:0-24554 GCF_028823715.1 Shewanella sp. K8 | reverse complement strand
ATCGAGTTAAATCGTTTTGTCGATTTCTCAATGCCTGTGAGTGTCCACACAGATTTGCTTGTTTATCTTGTTAAAGAGCAATCCCTTAGGCGCTGCGGCCATCGGGTCAGGGCTGCGTATTCTACGCTTTCCTGCTGCGGCGTCAAGAGGTATTTACCATCTTTTTTCGCCTGTCGTTGAAAGGACTCAAGAGCCGTTTTTCTTCGACCCTGCCACGTCTTTCGCGTTGCCGCTGTGCCGTGTCAGTGGGAGCGCATTATAGGGAGCCAAAACTTTTGTGCAAGGGCTTTTTATAAGAAAAAAGATCGCTTGCCGATCTTTTAGGCAAAAACGATCTTTTTCTGCAATTATGGCTATTTTACGCCCTAATTTACTCAGTTTGCGGCCGACTTGGGTGCATTTTCCTGTTCAATAAAGCCTTTGAGTAAGGCTATCGCCTTTGGGTCACCCCAGTCGACGAAGCTACGGACAAAGGCAATCAGCTCCCCTTTACCATTAAGAATAAAGGTCGCCGGGATAGTATCGAGTGGGAATATCTGCCCCAACTGCATTTGTGGGTCGTAGTAACTGCGGAAGTTTGCCATCCCCAGGGATTGCAGAAAACTGGCAACTTGCTCCTGGCCACCCTGATCGATGGAAATCGGTAGCAGGACAAACTCTTTATCACTGAACTGCCCTTCAAGCCGTTCCAGTGCCGGCAACTCTCTGACACAGGGAGGACACCAAGTAGCCCAAATGTTGACCAACACCACTTTTCCCTTGTGTTGACTGAAATCCAATTGGCTACCGGTCTTATCCTGGAAGGGAACCACTTTCAGAGGGAAGCTGTGAGGGAGTACATTGATCTTGTCGACACTGGATTGGATCTGATTGTGATCCTTCGGCTGCATACCGGGATAAGCCTGCGCCCCCAGAGACAGGGACGCCAGCAAGAGTAATGAGTATCTGAGTTTGCTCATTACTTGTCTCGCTTCAATAGCTCATCCAACTGGCGTTGTTCTTCGGCAGACAGTTCGAGCGCTTTACCACCGGTAGTACGCTGTTTGCGGATGAAAATAAAGCCAATCAAACCACCGAACAACAGCAACGCCACAGGGCCCAGCCAAAGGACGTAGGTCTTGGTCTCAAGCCTTGGCTTATAGAGAACGAATTCGCCGTAGCGACTGGTCATGAACTGGACGATTTCATCATCAGCCTTGCCCTCTTCCACCATCTTGTACACTTCAAGACGCAGATCGCGGGCAACCGGTGAGTTGGAATCGATCAGGTTTTGATTCTGACACTGGGGGCAGCGCAGCTCATGAGCCAGCGACAATGCCCGCTTCTGCTTATCAGGAGAACTGAACTCGAAGGTATCCACCGGCGTTGCCGCCACCTGAGCGGCATAACCGAGCAGGAGCGCCGCAATAGCAAAGGTTTTCAGCAACAACTTTCTCATGACGCTTTATCCTTAGCGGCCTCGGCCTGCAACTGTTGGATCATGGGATACAAGGTTTCTTTCCAAACCCGCATATCTACCGGCCCGGCATAGCGATAACGAATGACACCGTTGTGATCCACGATGAAACTCTCCGGCGCACCATATACCCCGAGATCCAGACCGAGACGACCGTCCTTGTCATAGATATTCAACGTGTAGGGGTCGCCTTGGCGAGAGAGTTCTCTTACCGCCAGCGCCCGCTCGTCACGGTAGTTGATGCCATAGATGGGCACCAAGTTTTGTCGAGCCAACTGCATCAGGTAGGGATGTTCATACTTACAGGATGGGCACCAAGTCGCCCATACGTTCAGCATGGATACCTTACCTTTAAGATCTTCGTTGGTGATCATCTCTCCCGGCGTTTCCAGTTTCTCCAGCTGGAAGGCAGGCACAGGCTTACCTTCCAACGCAGAATCCAACTGCTGTGGATTCAAGAACAGTCCCTTGTAAAGGAAGATCCCCATCAAAAGAAACAATATCAGTGGAATAAAAAGTATTAGCTTCTTCATCTTCTTCTTACCTGTTTCAGGCTGTTGCCAGTTTGGCTTTCTTGGCTGCAGCCGCTTCTTCAGCGCGGGCTTTGGCACGATAGCGCTTATCTGAAGCCGCAAAGAAACCACCAACCATCATAAAGATACCGCCAAACCACAACCAACGAACAAAAGGTTTGTAGTTCAGTCGCACTGCAAACTCAGTACGGCTTACAGGGTCGCCCATAGTGACATAGAGATCCCGGAACAGACCCCAGTCGATACCGGCCTCTGTCATATCCATGGTGCGAACATTGTATTGACGACGATCCGGCTGCAACAGAGCAATCTTTTCGCCATCTTTCAGTATTTCAACCTGCCCTTGCTGTGCCGTGTAGTTAGGGCCAACAACGTTACGGGTTTCCAGATACTTAAAGGTGTAACCGGCCAACTCATGGCTGACGCCTGGGCCCATGCGCACACTCTTCTCAATAGAGTAGTTGGACACCATGGTGGCCCCCACTACAGAGACAGCAATACCCAGGTGGGCGATGATCATCCCCAGTTCACTGCGGCCCATACGCGCCAAACTGACACTGCCGTCTTTCGCTTTAATCACGTTGTAACCGGCACGCAGAGTCGCCAGCACAATCCAGACAGCCGCACCTATACCCAGTGCAACCCAGATGTTGAACTCACCACCGGCAATAAATGGCGCTATCACGCCCAGTACAGCTGAAATGATCGCAGGCAACAACAGCTGGCGCTTGAGCTCACCCTGCTTGGATTTTTTCCAGCGAATGATAGGGCCAATCCCCATAAAGCCGAACAGTACCAGCACGATGGGAACAAATACTGCATTGAAGTATGGTGGGCCAACGGAAATCTTACCCATTCCCAAAGCATCGATCAGCAGCGGGTAAAGGGTACCAAGCAATACAGTACCTGCCGCTACGGTCAGCAATACGTTACAGACCAGCAGCATGGTTTCTTTGGATTTCAGCTCAAAACGGGCAGGGCTGCTCATTTCACTGGCACGGAAAGCAAACAGTGTCAGCGAACCGCCTATGGCCAAGCCAAGCAGCAGTAGAATGAACATACCCCGGCTTGGGTCTGCCGCAAAGGAGTGCACTGAGGTCAGCACACCAGAACGAACGATAAAGGTACCCAATAAGCTCAGGGAGAAGGCAAAGATAGACAGGAGTACTGTCCAGTTACGGAAGGCACCGCGTTTCTCTGTCACTATCAAGGAGTGAACCAGCGCTGTACCGACCAGCCATGGCATAAAGGATGCGTTTTCAACCGGATCCCAGAACCACCAACCGCCCCAGCCGAGCTCGTAATATGCCCACCAAGAGCCCAGTGCGATACCACCTGTTAGGAAAATCCAGGCGGCCAGAGTCCAAGGGCGGCTCCAACGAGCCCAGGCAGAATCGAGTCGACCGCTCATCAGTGCGGCGATGGCGAAAGCAAAGCTGACTGAGAAACCCACGTAACCCAGATACAGCATAGGCGGGTGGAAGATCAGACCCACATCCTGCAGCATGGGGTTAAGGTCACGCCCTTCCGCCGGGATCGGGAATAAACGTTCGAATGGACTGGAAGTGAGTAGCATGAACAGAGTAAAGCCTATGGTGATCATCGCCAACACGGCCAATACCCGAGCGGTGAACACCTCTTCCAACCCCTTACTGAAGAAGGCTACAGCTGCGGCCCATACAGAAAGTGAGAAGACCCAGAACAACAGTGAACCTTCATGCCCCCCCCAGACTGCTGCAATCTTAAAGAAGATAGGCAATTGAGAATTGGAATGATGGGCCACATAGGCGACTGAGAAGTCATCGGTTGCGAAGCTGTAACCCAGCGCGATTACCGATAAAAAGATGAATAAAAACATACCGTAACTCAGAGGCCAGGCATAGCGCACTAAGTATTGGTCTTTGCGGGCAACACCGATCAGGGGGACGGTCATCAGCAGTACAGCGAACGCCATCCCTATGATCAATGAGAAATGTCCAAGTTCTGGGATCATGGGTTTTCCTCAGTTTCCAGGTCAATGTCTGCCAAGCTTCTATTCTGGGCAGACGCACAACTACGGGGCACACACCATTACCTTGTTAACTTAATCACGGCTTAAAAGCCGTAACGGTTAACAGGTATATATTACGAATTTTTGCTCATTTTAGTATTTGCTTTTGTTCCTGTCTGCCACTTTCCACCAATTATGGGTCGCGGCTCTCATTCTCCGAGAGGCCAATATCAGTAGGGAAAAGGCGGCAAGACTCAAGGCTGTGACAGGCGTTAACTAGAGAAGTTTCATTGAATTTTTTGCTGAAATTTGGAACTGTGAACCAGTGCCCAACTATGACCATTAACCCAGATGGGGGGCTTATATTACTGTTCAATGAATCATCTTTCCGTATAATCTTGCAGTCAGGCCGTGCGGTAACCCCGCTTTGTCACAAACCAACGTGAAATAAACATAATGACCACTTTTTGGATTTTTATTGCGATTGTTGTGTTAGTCAGCCTGGGGCTGATCTGGCTTCCTCACTTCCGGCAACAGAAGCTGCTCAAGGCTGAAGAGTCCGGTGTCCGCAAACAGACCAACCTGGAACTGTTTAATGAACGTCTAGCCATTCTGGAGAAGGAACACCAGGAAGAACTGCTGGATCAAGACGAATTTGAATCCCTGAAAAAAGAACTGGAAGTCAGCTTACTGCAGGACATCAAACAAGGAGCCGACGAATCACTCGACTCTCAGGCCAAGCCTAAAGGGCTACTCTGGCCAAGTCTGATGTCGGTTGTATTACTGGTTGTTGCCGGCTACTCCTATCAGCAGTTGGGTGCCTATCAAAATATCGATTCGCCTCAACCAGAGAATCCCCATGCCGGTATGAGCACTGAGCAGATCATGATGCAGCGAGTGCAGATGATGGAGTCAGCTGTGCAACAGGAGCCTGAAAACAGCCAGGCTTGGTTCAGCCTGGGTCACGCCTATATCTCTGCCGGACAATATGATCAGGCAGTCGCGGCCTTCGATAAAGTGATCGAACTTGTGGGTGTACATGCCGAGCTGCTGGGTCCTAAAGCCACCGCCCTCTACTATAAGGCTGGCCAGCAGATGATCCCTGTGGTTCAGTCGCTGATCGATCAGGCACTGAAGCTGGATCCACAAGACCCTTCCACTTTACTGCTGGTTGGTATGGATGCTTTCTTTACCGCAGACTACAACAAGGCCATCGGCGCTTGGCAGACTATTCTCGACAGCGATAGAGCCGACGTGGATCGTGCCGCACTGATCAATGCCATTGACAGCGCCAAGATGCGTATGCAGGCAGAAGGTGGTGCCACCATGCCGAATGACGAAGCCCATAAAGGCCTGAAGGCAGCCACAGCCAAGACAGTGACACTGAATGTTTCTATCGCTCCTGAACTGGCAGCCAAGGTCAGCAATACTGATATGCTGTTCATCTTTGCCAGAGCGACGGAAGGCCCCAAAGTTCCACTGGCGGCCACCAAGGTGAGTGCCAAGTCATTACCTGTGACTGTGACTCTGGATGACTCCACCAACATGGGCGGCAACGTCAAACTCAGTGATGCAACCGACGTTGAAGTGATTGCGGTATTGTCCAAGCATGGCAGCGTTAAGCCTCAGCCTGGCGATCTGCAAGGTAAGCTGGCCAGCATTAAAGTTGGTGCCAGCGGCGAACTGGTGCTGGATACCGAAGTCCAGTAATCCTTGGTAAACAGACATAAAAAAACCGGCTGATGCCGGTTTTTTTATGATGATACCTGATTACTTGGACATGAACTCGATAGCGTTCTTGTAATCTTCATCAGTACAATCTGTGCACATGCCACCAGGAGGCATAGCGTTCAAACCAGACTTAACGCTGTTAAGCAGGGTGTCGATACCTTTGGCCAGGCGAGGCTCCCAAGCAGCAGCATCGTGTGCTTTAGGTGCACCGGCAACACCCATGCTATGGCAGACTTGGCAGGCTTTATTGAAAACGGCCTCACCTTCTTGGGCTGACACGTTCGCAGACATAGTCAATGCAGCTACTGCGGTCATTGCTAACAGTTTTTTCATGTTCAATGTTCCTAATGCAAATACTTACAAAGCTCAACGCTGCCCTTGGTTAAAGTAGGCAGACTCATTTTAGCTCGCTAAGAGTACAACAAACTTCAACAAATCTCATCTTTTTGTGATTAAAATCGCAGCTTGTCCTGTAAATAAGGACAAAGGTCGCGAATTCATTAATATATTAGTAACAGATTAAAAAGTTCCCAAAAATTCACTTTTATTGGAAGCATATCAAATTGCTGAAACTTAGTGCGATGCAGTGGTAAACCCCAGCCAGAGCATGTGTTAGTATCTCTTGTGTTTCCTTACCGCTTGTTATAGAGGGCTCAGTGGCAGAACCAAAACCTACATCACTGCTGTCGGCAAGCAGCCTCACTTGTATTCGTGAAGAGCGGATACTGTTCGATGAACTCAGCTTCGATATCAACCCTGGCGATATAGTCCAAATTGAAGGTCCCAACGGCGCCGGTAAAACCAGCCTGCTGCGGATCCTCGCAGGTCTGTCGCGCCCATACGGGGGGGAAGTCCTGTTTCAGGGAGAAGCTATCACTCGTTGCCGCGATGAGTTCAATGAAAACCTGCTTTATCTGGGCCATCTCGCCGGCGTGAAAAGCGAACTCACCGCCGAGGAAAACCTTAACTTCAATTTAAGAATCAGTGGGTATGATGACTTTGATGCACGGGAAATCCTTGCCAAAGTCAACCTGACCGGGTTTGAAGAAGCGCTTGCAGGCCACCTTTCTGCTGGCCAACACAGACGAACCGCACTCGCCAGGCTCTGGCATACCGCCTGTAAAATCTGGATTCTGGATGAGCCCTTTACCGCGATCGACAAGAAAGGGGTCGCTGAATTGGAGCAACTCTATATTCGCCATGCCGATGCCGGTGGTTGCGTCATTCTGACGACCCACCAGGATATGGGCATCATTACAGATGAAAGGTTGCGGAAAATCCGCTTGGATTATCGCTTCGTATAAGGCTTAGCAGAGATGAACAGAGGCATTAGTTTTACCAAGGCATTTTTCACCCTGCTGAAACGGGATCTACAGATTGCCGTGCGTCATCGTGGTGATATTTTTAACCCACTGCTGTTTTTTATCATAGTGGTTACCCTGTTTCCGCTGGGTATAGGTCCTGAGCCACAGGTGTTGACCCGGATTGCTCCCGGGATTATCTGGGTTGCGGCCTTGCTGGCAGCCATGTTGTCACTGGAGCGGCTGTTCAAGGCAGACTTCAGTGACGGAAGTCTGGAGCAGATGTTGCTTAGCCCGCAGCCACTGGCGCTGTTGGTACTGGCCAAAGTGTTTGCTCACTGGTTACTGACTGGCGTACCTTTAATTATAATTGCACCGCTGTTGGCTGTGCTGCTGCATCTGGACGACAACAGTTACGGCGCCCTGATAGCCACCTTGATGCTTGGGACACCTGTATTGAGTCTGCTTGGCGCCATAGGTGTTGCGCTTACAGTGGGCTTACGCAAAGGCGGCGTGCTGCTGAGCTTGCTGATTTTGCCACTGTATATACCAGTGTTGATCTTTGCGACCGGCGCGATCGACTTTGCAGCATCCAAACAACCCTATGATGGTCAGCTGGCGATTCTAGGCGCCATGCTGGTCGGTTCTTTAGTCTTGGCACCTTTTGCTATTGGTGCCTCATTGCGAGTGAGTACTAACTGAAATGTGGAAATGGTTACATCCCTACGCCGACCCTCAAAGGGCGTATCAACTGTCAGGAAAACTACTGCCTTGGTTTGCACTGCTTGCCCTGGCACTTATCGCAACCGGAACCGTGTGGGGTTTGGCATTTGCTCCCACAGATTACCAACAGGGTGACAGCTACCGTATTATCTTTATCCACGTACCAGCGGCATCCATGTCGATGGCTGCTTACATGGGTATGGCAACCGCAGCCTTCATAGGCCTGGTGTGGCAGATCAAGCTGGCCGATTGGGCAGCTGCCTCTATCGCACCAATTGGTGCCGTAGTCACCTTTATCGCTCTGTTCACTGGTGCCACCTGGGGTAAACCCATGTGGGGCACTTGGTGGGTTTGGGATGCACGCCTGACCTCTGAACTTGTGCTGTTGTTCCTGTATCTAGGGGTAATCTCCCTCTACGCCTCATTCGAAGACAAGGTGCTGGCCGCCAGAGCCGCCGGCATTCTGGCCATAGTTGGGGTGATTAATATCCCTATCATTAAGTATTCGGTTGAATGGTGGAACTCACTGCACCAACCATCCACTATCCGAATCACCGAAAAGTCGACCATGTCCACAGACATGCTCTACCCTTTATTGATCAACATATTTGGGTTTGGTTTGATGATAGGTGCCATCACTCTAGTGCGTTTCCGTGCCGAAATTCTGGCCCGTAACGGAATGCGCCCTTGGGTTAGGGAACTGGCCAAGGCCGAAGGAGTCAAATAATGCAGTTTCAATCTTTAGCAGAGTTTTTCAACATGGGCGGCTATGCCTTCTATGTGTGGTTGGCCTACGGTGTCACTTTCGTGTCCCTTAGCCTGCTTATCCTGGTCAGTTCGATGAAGAAGCGTCGGGTACTGCAGGAAATAGCATCCAAAGTGCAACGTGAGGAACGCCTCGCTCAAAACCGGAGTAACAGATCGTGAACCCAAGACGCAAAAAGAGACTGGTATTGGCTGTAGCCTTGATTGCAGGTGTTGCTGCCGTGGCTTCCTTGCTGTTATATGCCCTCAACTCCAACCTTAACCTCTTCTATACTCCCACCGAGATAGTCAATGGTAAAAAGGACACTGGCATCAAGCCGGAAGTGGGGCAGCGGATCCGCGTGGGCGGCATGGTTACTGTAGGCTCTATGGTGCGTGACCCTGAAAGCCTGCATGTTGAGTTTGCCGTACATGATGCCGCCGGCGGCGAAATCATAGTGACTTATGATGACCTCTTGCCTGACCTATTCCGTGAAGGCCAGGGTATCGTCGCTCAGGGCGTATTGATTGAAGGTGGTAAGTTAGAAGCCTCTGAAGTGCTGGCCAAGCATGATGAAAACTATATGCCACCTGAAGTTGCCGAAGCCATGGGCCAGACCCATGAAAAGCTTGAGTACAACACGCAACAGGTCGGCGGCGCCAAGTAAATGCCCATAGATAAAAAAGCCTCTTCGGAGGCTTTTTTATTACTTGCAGAGTCTGAAATTTCTGCCACGCTAAAATTCTATAGACTGGATACAAGGACTTAGCATGCGCGCATTGGTTTTTCTGGGGTTACTGCTTTCACTGCCAACCGGTGCCGCCAATCTCTTGCTGATTGAGTCCTACCATGCTGAATATCCCTGGGATCAAAGTTATAAAGCCGGCATAAGAGCTATCCTCGGTGATAAGCACCAATTTCACACCTTCGCTCTCGATACCAAGCGACTACCCAAAGCGCAATTTAAAATCCAGGCCGATAGTGCTTGGCAAAGATACCTGGAACTTAAACCCGATTTGGTATTTCTCGCCGATGACAATGCCTTGATGCTGCTACATGAGCGCTTCAGCCAAACCCAGACTCCTGTGGTTTATCTAGGGATCAACGGCAATCCTCGTGACTACGGAATAAAGCATACAGGTAACATTACCGGTGTGCTGGAGCGCCCCCTGTTCAAACGTTCCCTCTTGATGGCACAGGCCATGCTGCCAACTCAACCACCACACAAGTTTTTGTTACTGTTTGACTCAGGCTATACCTCGGATACAGCGGTAGCCTCCATCAAAAAGCTCAACCAAAATTTGATGATAGGCAACAACCAAATCGATATAGAACAACATCAGAAGTTCAGCAGTTGGCAGTCGTCTGTTTCGAGTGCCAGAGAACGTGGCTATGACGCCGTGTTTGTGGCCCTGTATCAAACGCTGCAAGACGATAAGCAACAAACGGTAGATGAGCTGCAGGTAGCGCGTTGGACCCACGACAACGCCACTGTGCCTCATTTTGGTTTTTGGCATTTCAGTGTCGGCCCTGAGGGCAATATTGGGGGCTATATTCTGGATGGCAACAAACATGGACGCATAGCGGGTACCATAGCGAAACAGATCCTGGCGGGCAAAATGCCGGCAGAGATATTCCCCAAGATGGATACCAGTGGTGCTTATCTATTCAGTGAGAGTGGTTTAAAGCGATGGCAACTGAGTTTGCCGGAAAGGGTCAGGGAGCAGGCCGAACTCGTGGATTGACCTTCGGCGACGAACAAATAAAAAGCCCCGCGGTTAGCGGGGCTTTTTCAGAACTTACCTGAGATTACTCAGCAGCGGCTTCAACTTCTACAGCTTCAGCAGCTTCTGGGCGACCAACCAGCTCGATGTAAGCCATAGGGGCTTTATCACCGGCACGCAGACCGCACTTCAGGATACGGGTGTAACCACCAGGACGTTCCTGATAGCGTGGACCCAGTTCGTTAAACAGTTTACCTACGACTTCTTGGTCGCGAGTACGAGCAAACGCCAGACGACGGTTTGCTACGCTGTCACTTTTAGCAAGTGTTATCAGAGGCTCAACTACGCGACGCAGTTCTTTGGCCTTCACTACGGTTGTCTTGATGATTTCATGACGAACCAGTGAACTTGCCATGTTACGGAACATGGCTTGGCGGTGACTGCTGTTGCGGTTAAGTTGACGACCACTCTTACGATGGCGCATGACCTAATCCTTATAACCTAAATCTGTACAAAACCTGGGACTTACAGGTCGTCTGCCAAACTAGCCGGTGGCCAGTTTTCCAGACGCATACCTAGCGACAGTCCGCGAGATGCCAACACATCCTTGATCTCGGTAAGAGATTTCTTACCCAGGTTAGGTGTTTTGAGCAGCTCAACTTCAGTGCGTTGTACCAGATCTCCGATGTAATGAATCGCTTCGGCTTTCAAACAGTTAGCCGAACGTACAGTTAGCTCTAAATCGTCGACAGGACGCAACAGAATCGGATCGAACTCCGGTTTCTCTTCCTTCTGCTCTGGCTCGGTCACATCACGCAATTCAACGAAGGCATCCAGCTGTTCAGCCAGGATAGTCGCAGAACGACGGATAGCTTCTTCAGGATCGATAGTACCGTTAGTGGTCATATCGATGATCAGCTTGTCCAAGTCAGTACGCTGTTCCACACGAGCTGCTTCTACATTGTAGGCAATGCGAGCAACAGGTGAGAATGAAGCATCAACCAGCAAACGACCGATTGGGCGATCATCGTCTTCGGTTTGTGCACGGGCAGAAGCCGGTACATAACCACGACCACGCTCAACACGGATACGCATGCTGATGTCATTGTTACCAGTCAGATGACAGATAACATGATCCGGGTTCACGATTGTGACATCGCCGTCGTGGGTGATGTCGGCTGCGGTAACAGGGCCTGCGCCGGACTTGCTCAGAGTGAGCATAGCCTCGTCTTTACCCTCGATAATGACTGCCAGCCCTTTCAGGTTCAGCAATATTTCAAGGATATCTTCTTGTACGCCTTCCTTACTGCTGTATTCATGCAGTACGCCGTCGATCTCGACTTCGGTAACCGCGCAGCCGGGCATAGACGACAATAGGATGCGACGCAACGCGTTACCCAAAGTATGACCGAAACCACGCTCGAGTGGCTCCAGAGTCACCTTGGCACGAGTTGGGTTAACCTGCTCGATATCAACGAGACGCGGTTTAAGAAATTCTGTAACAGAACCCTGCATTGTGTCCTCTCTTGTTTGTTAGCCTTACTTAGAGTAAAGCTCGACGATCAGCTGTTCGTTAATTTCCGCAGACAAATCGCTACGTTCTGGCAGACGCTTGAAAGCACCTTCCATTTTTGCGCTGTCGACTTCAACCCATGTAGGCTTCTCGCGTTGAGCAGCCACTTCCAGAGCAGCCTTGATACGGGCTTGCTTCTGTGACTTCTCGCGAATGCTTACAACATCATTCGCAGACACTTTGAATGACGGAATGTTAACAACACGACCGTTGACCATAATTGACTTATGGCTAACCAGCTGACGTGCTTCTGCACGAGTCGCACCAAAGCCCATACGATAAACTACGTTATCCAGACGGGTTTCCAAAAGTTGCAGCAGGTTTTCACCTGTGTTGCCTTTCAGACGTGCAGCCTCTTTGTAGTAGTTACGGAATTGCTTTTCCAGCACACCGTAAATACGACGAACTTTTTGTTTCTCGCGTAACTGCAAGCCATAATCAGACAGACGTGGCTTACGAGCGCCATGCTGTCCAGGTGCTGCTTCCAGCTTACACTTCGAATCGATTGCTCTCACACCGCTTTTCAGGAAAAGGTCAGTACCTTCCCGGCGGCTGAGCTTGAGCTTGGGACCCAAGTATCTTGCCATGATCTTTCTCCAACTATCCTAACGAAACTGCCAATTACACGCGGCGTTTTTTAGGAGGACGACAACCGTTATGAGGGATCGGCGTCACATCAGTGATGTTGGTAATTTTGTAACCAACAGCGTTCAGCGCACGAATGGCTGACTCACGACCTGGACCTGGACCCTTCACGAAAACTTCAAGGTTTTTAACACCATAATCCTGAGCGGCAGTGCCTGCGCGCTCAGCTGCCACCTGCGCAGCAAATGGAGTAGATTTACGTGAACCACGGAAACCTGAACCACCTGCAGTCGCCCATGACAGAGCGTTACCTTGACGATCTGTGATAGTAACAATTGTATTGTTGAAAGACGCATGGATATGAGCCATGCCATCAGCAACCTGTTTACGTACGCGCTTACGCGGAGAACGTGACGGAACTTTAGCCATTGTCTACCTTCCCGTTACTTCTTGATTGGTTTACGTGGACCTTTGCGAGTACGCGCATTGGTCTTAGTACGTTGCCCACGGAGAGGCAGGCTACGGCGATGGCGGAGGCCACGATAACAACCAAGGTCCATAAGACGCTTGATGTTCATTGAAACCTCACGGCGTAAGTCACCTTCTACTGAGTATTTGGCAACTTCTTCGCGTAGAGTATCGATTTGAGCTTCGCTCAATTCCTTGATCTTAGCGTCTTCGGCAATGGCTGTAGCCGCGCAGATAGCTTTAGCGCGAGTACGACCGATACCGTAGATAGCAGTCAGTGCAATGACTGTGTGCTTTTGATCAGGAATGTTAATGCCAGCGATACGGGCCACTATGCACTCCTTAAGTTAAAGGCCATCTGTGAAAAGCCCGAAAGGATACTCGACAGATGACTAGTTTGCAAACAATATTTTTGGCCAGCCCAGTTAAGAGCTGGCCAAGATTTTTCAGCCTTGACGCTGTTTGTGTTTTGGTTCAACACAGATAACGCGTACAACGCCACTACGCTTGACGATCTTGCAGTTACGGCAGATCTTCTTCACGGAAGCTCGAACTTTCATTTCATCACTCCGTAAAGCTATCTTATCGACCAAAGCGATCGAGATTCGCTTTGTTCACCAGATTAGCTTTCTTCATCACAGACTCATATTGATGAGACATCATATGGGTCTGAACCTGAGCCATGAAGTCCATGATCACAACTACCATAATCAGTAGTGAAGTACCGCCAAAATAGAACTGTACTTTCCATGCGATTAACATGAACTCCGGGATTAAACAGATAAAGGTAATATACAACGCGCCTGCCAGAGTCAAACGGGTCATCACTTTATCAATGTAACGCGAAGTCTGTTCGCCGGGACGGATCCCGGGAATAAACGCACCACTCTTCTTCAGGTTATCTGCTGTCTCGCGTGGATTAAATACCAACGCGGTATAGAAGAAACAGAAGAAAATAATTGCTGCTGCATACAACAGAGAGTACAGCGGCTGTCCAGGAGAAACTGCGAGAGAAACCTCAGACAGCCATTCCATAGACGGATTCTTACCAAACCACTGAGCCAGTGTGCCTGGGAACAGAATAATGCTGGACGCAAAAATTGGCGGAATTACGCCGGCCATATTAACCTTCAGCGGCAGGTGGGTTGACTGCGCGGCAAACACCTTACGGCCTTGCTGACGCTTGGCATAGTTAACGACGATACGACGCTGACCACGCTCCACAAATACCACGAAATAGGTTACGGCAAACACAATCACCGCAATCAACAACAATACCAGTACGTTCAAGTCGCCTTGACGCGCTTGCTCGGCCGTTTGACCGATAGCAGAAGGCAGACCGGCTACGATACCTGCGAAAATCAGGATCGAAATACCGTTACCTATACCACGCTCGGTAATTTGCTCGCCAAGCCACATCAGGAACATGGTTCCGGTGACTAAACTGACGACTGCAACAAAATAGAACTCAAAACCAGGATCGACCACCAGGCCGTTCACCAGATTTGGCAATCCTGTTGCAATACCGATCGACTGGAATGTACCCAACACCAGCGTACCCCATCTTGTATACTGGCTGATTTTCTTGCGTCCTGACTCACCTTCCTTCTTCAGTTCAGCGAGTGCGGGATGCACAACAGTCAGCAACTGCATGATGATCGAGGCCGAAATATACGGCATGATCCCCAATGCAAAAATAGAGGCGCGCTCAAGGGCACCACCCGAGAACATGTTGAACATGCCCAGGATGGTGCTCTTTTGCTGAGCAAAGAGCTCTGCCAATACAGCAGCGTCAATACCAGGAATTGGCACAAATGAACCGGCACGAAACACGATAATTGCGCCAATCACGAACAGGAGGCGAGCTTTCAATTCAGAAAGTCCACCTTTCGCGCTTTTTAAATCAAGTCCTGGTTTTGCCATCGACCTATTATTCCTCGATATTCTCGATCTTACCGCCGGCAGCTTCGATAACTGCGCGTGCACCTTTGGTTACCTTCAGACCTTTTACGGTCACTGGGCGCTCAATGGTACCTGAAAGAACGATTTTCGCAAACTGGATGTTGCGAGTTATTACGTTCGCATCTTTCAGTGCGTTCAGGTCGATAACGTCACCAGTAACTTTTGCCAGTTCGCTCAAGCGAACTTCAGCAGTTACCATAGCGATACGCGAGGTAAAGCCGAACTTAGGCAGACGGATCTTAAGTGGCATTTGACCACCCTCGAAGCCAGGGCGTACACCGCCACCGCTACGAGATTTTTGACCCTTGTGACCGCGACCAGCGGTCTTACCCAAGCCAGAACCAATACCACGGCCTACACGCTTAGGTGCAGACTTAGCGCCTGCTGCTGGAGATAAAGTATTCAGACGCATTGATTAGTCCTCCACCTTTACCATGTAGTAGACCTTATTGATCATACCGCGAACAGCAGGAGTATCTTCCAGCTCAACGGTGTGACCAATACGACGCAGACCAAGACCAGTCAGAGTGGCCTTGTGCTTAGGCAGACGGCCGATAGCACTTTTGGTCTGGGTTACTTTGATAGTTTTAGTAGCCATGGTGCATTACCCCCGAATTTCATCAACATTCAGGCCACGCTTGGCTGCAATCTGCGCTGGTGACTTCATGTGTACCAGAGCGTCAACAGTTGCACGAACGATGTTGATCGGGTTAGTAGAACCGTATGCTTTCGACAGAACGTTGTGAACGCCTGCTACTTCCAATACGGCACGCATTGCGCCACCGGCGATAATACCGGTACCCTCTGAAGCAGGTTGCATGTAAACGCGTGAACCAGAGTGGCGACCCTTCACTGGATGGTGCAGAGTGCCTTCGTTCAGGTTTACAGTAACCATGTTGCGACGGGCTTTTTCCATTGCTTTTTGAATAGCAGCTGGAACTTCACGCGCTTTACCATAGCCGTAGCCGATCTTACCGTTACCATCACCCACTACAGTCAGAGCGGTGAAGCTAAAGATACGACCACCTTTAACTACTTTAGAAACACGATTAACTGCAATCAGCTTTTCTTGCAGATCGTCTTTTTGCTGAGCTTCTAATTTAGCCATTGTTTTACCCCTTAGAACTGGAGGCCAGCTTCACGAGCGGCTTCTGCAAGAGCAGCAACACGACCGTGATACTTGAACCCAGAACGATCGAAAGCAACAACAGTTACGCCTTTTTCGATCGCGCGCTCAGCAATAGCTTTACCTACTGCTTTGGCCGCATCTACGTTACCGGTGTACTTCAGTTGTTCCTTTACTGCTTTCTCGGCAGTAGAGGCAACAGCCAACACCTGAGCTTCAGGGTTGATTACCTGAGCGTAAATGTGACGCGGTGTACGATGTACAACCAGACGGTTGACGCCCAGCTCTTGGATCTTCTTGCGAGCGCGAGTCGCGCGGCGCAAGCGAGATGTTTTCTTATCCATATCGCGTTACCTACTTCTTCTTAGCCTCTTTACGGCGTACTTGTTCGTCATCATAGCGAACACCCTTGCCCTTATAAGGCTCTGGTGGACGATAGCCACGAATTTCAGCCGCAACCTGACCAACCAACTCTTTATCGATACTTTTCAGTACGATGTCTGTTTGGCTTGGGCATTCAGCTGTAACGCCTGCTGGCAATTGATGAACCAGAGGGTGAGAGAAACCTAAGGTCAGGTCAAGAGCGCTGCCGCTAACTTTGGCACGGTAACCCACACCAACCAGCTTCAGCTTCTTTTCGAAACCCTGAGAAACACCAACAACCATGTTGTTGATCAGTGCACGAGCAGTACCAGCCTGTGCCCAAGCGTTAGCAACGCCTTCGACAGGAGAGAACTTGATTTCTGCACCTTCAACAACAACGTTAACTGCGCTGTTGATTACTCGAGTCAGACTACCTTTACCGCCTTTAACGGTAATAGTTTGGTCGTTTAAAGTCACCTCTACGCCGGCTGGAATAGATACTGGTGCTTTTGCTACACGAGACATTCCTAGCTCCTTACGCTACGTAGCAGATAACCTCACCACCCATGCCTGCAAGGCGGGCGGCACGATCAGTCATCAGGCCTTTAGAAGTGGACACAATTGCGACACCCAGTCCGCCCATAACCTTTGGCAGCTCGTCTTTACCTTTGTAAATACGAAGACCAGGACGGCTTACGCGCTGGATAGTCTCAACAACAGGTTGGCCCTGGAAATACTTCAGAGTGATTTCCAGTTCAGGCTTAGCGCCTTCTTCTGCTACGGCGTAGTCAGTGATGTAACCTTCATCTTTCAGCAGCTTTGCGATAGCAACTTTCAGTTTGGCAGAAGGCATCTTCACAGATACTTTGTTAGCAGCTTGGCCGTTACGAATACGGGTCAACATATCCGCAATAGGATCTTGCATGCTCATATTAGCTTACTCCGTGACAAGTGCTTACCAGCTGGCCTTACGCAGACCAGGAACTTCACCACGCATGGTTGCTTCACGCAGCTTGATACGGCTCAGGCCGAATTTGCGCAGGAAACCATGAGGGCGGCCAGTTTGATTACAGCGATTGCGTTGACGCGATGCGCTTGAATCACGTGGTAGAGCTTGCAGCTTAAGAACCGCATCCCAACGAGCTTCGTCAGAAGACTCAGGGCTGCTGATGATAGCCTTAAGAGCTGCACGCTTTTCAGCATACTTGGCCACGAGCTTTGCACGTTTTGCTTCACGTGCCTTCATTGACAGTTTTGCCATTTCGCTACCCCTTATTTCTTGAATGGGAAGTTGAAAGCATCAAGCAAAGCGCGACCTTCTTCGTCAGTATTCGCAGAGGTAGTGATAACAATATCCATACCACGAATCTTATCGACTTTATCGTAGTCGATTTCTGGGAAGATGATCTGCTCGCGCACGCCCATCGCGTAGTTACCACGGCCGTCGAACGACTTAGCGCTCAGACCACGGAAGTCACGGATACGAGGGATTGCGATGTCAACTAAACGCTCAAAGAATTCCCACATACGCTCACCGCGCAGGGTTACTTTACAGCCAATAGGGTAGCCTTCACGGATTTTAAAACCAGCAACTGACTTACGAGCTACAGTCACAACTGGTTTTTGGCCGGCAATAGCAGTCATATCACGGACAGCATTTTCCATGATTTTCTTGTCAGCTACGGCTTCGCCAACACCCATGTTCAGGGTGATTTTCTCAATCCGAGGGACTTGCATGACACTGGTATAACCGAACTTTTTAGTCAGTTCAGCAACAACAGTCTCTTTGTATCTATCATGCAGTTTCGCCATCGTTTACTCCAGTTACTTAACGAGTTCACTGTTCGATTTGAAGAAACGGACTTTCTTACCGTCTTCGAATCGGAAACCAACACGATCCGCCTTGCCAGTGACAGGGTTAAAGATCGCAACATTAGATGCTTGAATCGGTGCTTCTTTCTCAACGATACCACCAGTCACACCCAGTTGTGGGTTAGGCTTCTGGTGCTTCTTAACGAGATTGATGCCTTCAACAATTAACTTACCGGTAGTAAGTACACGAGTAACCTTACCGCGCTTACCCTTATCCTTACCGGCCAGTACAATTACTTCGTCTTCACGACGGATTTTTGCTGCCATTTTGAAGCTCCTTACAGTACTTCTGGTGCCAGCGACACAATCTTCATGAATTGCTCAGTACGCAGTTCACGTGTCACAGGTCCAAAGATACGAGTACCAATCGGGGCAAGGTTTGCGTTAAGCAATACCGCTGCATTCCGATCGAAGCGAATGACAGAACCGTCTGGACGACGTACGCCTTTCTTAGTACGGACTACCACCGCGTTATACACATCACCTTTCTTCGCTTTAGCGCGAGGAATGGCTTCTTTAACAGAAACCTTGATGATGTCGCCGATACCGGCATAACGACGATGAGAGCCACCCAAGACCTTAATACACTGAACTCTGCGCGCGCCGCTGTTACATGCGACATCGAGAGTCGATTGCATTTGGATCATTTTAAGTGCTCCGCTATCGTTACTACACAATCCCCACCATGGGGCTAAATAAACACCACTTTTGCCGTTTAAATCGGTCAAAAATGGCGCGCAAGTATAACACCATAAATAGAGGATGGATAGTATTAAAAAACAAACGGCCCCGAAAAGGAGCCGTTTACCAGTTAACCTAATTAAAAATTAGGCCTTGCTTACTACTTCAACCAGGGTCCATGACTTGGTCTTGGACAGAGGGCGACATTCGCGAATAGACACGAAATCACCTTCTTTACACTGGTTTTGTTCGTCATGTGCATGGATCTTAGTAGTACGTTTGATGTACTTACCGTAGATTGGGTGCTTAACTTGACGCTCAACAGCTACAGTGATGGACTTGTCCATCTTGTCGCTGATGACTTTACCCTGCAAAGTACGGATTTTCTCAGACATTATGCACCTGCCTTAGAAGTAATAATGGTCTTAACGCGCGCAATGTTACGGCGCACTTGCTTCAGCTGGTGAGTTTGTGCCAGCTGACCAGTGGCGTGTTGCATACGCAGGTTAAACTGCTCACGCAGCAGACCAAGCAGTTCAGCGTTCAATTCCTCAACGCTCTTTTCTCTCAGTTCGCTCGCTTTCATTACATCACCGTCTTAGTTACGAAGGTAGTCTTGATAGGCAGTTTAGCAGCGGCCAGTGCGAAAGCTTCGCGGGCCAGCTCTTCTGAAACGCCATTCATTTCATAGAGTACCTTACCTGGTTGAATCTGACATACCCAGTATTCAACGTTACCTTTACCTTTACCCATACGCACTTCAAGAGGCTTAGAGGTAATTGGCTTGTCAGGGAAAACCCGGATCCAGATTTTTCCTTGACGCTTAACGTGACGTGTCATTGCACGACGGGCAGATTCGATCTGACGAGCAGTCAAACGGCCGCGGCCAACTGCTTTCAGACCAAATGTACCGAAGCTAACTTCAGTACCGTTCGCCAGACCGCGGTTGCGGCCTTTGAACATTTTGCGAAACTTCATACGTTTAGGTTGCAGCATTGCCGGCTCTCCTATTTACCACGAGGCTTGCGCTTAGGTTGCTGCTTCGGCTCTTCGATCTGAGGCATGATACCGTCCAGAACTTCACCTTTGAAGACCCAAACTTTAATGCCGATCACACCGTATTGAGTGTGACTTTCAGAGGTTGAATAGTCGATGTCAGCACGCAGTGTATGCAGAGGCACACGGCCTTCGCGATACCACTCGGTGCGCGCAATCTCAGCGCCGCCTAAACGGCCACTAACTTCAACTTTGATACCTTTAGCGCCCAGACGCATAGCGTTCTGTACCGCACGCTTCATAGCGCGACGGAACATAACACGACGTTCCAGCTGTTGAGCGATTGAATCGGCAACCAGCTTGGCGTCCAACTCAGGCTTGCGGATCTCAGCGATGTTAATTTGCGCAGGAGTGCCAGTAATTTTGGCAACTTCAGCACGCAGAACCTCAACGTCTTCACCTTTCTTACCGATCACAACACCTGGACGGGCAGTGTGAATGGTAACGCGGATGCTTTTCGCTGGGCGTTCGATAACGATCTTAGATACTGATGCGGCTTTCAGCTTCTCTTCGAGAAACTTACGCACTTCCCAGTCGCCGTGCAGATTAGCAGCGTAGTCTGCTTTATCAGCGTACCAGGTAGAGATCCAAGGCTTAGTGATACCCAGACGGATACCATTAGGATGTACTTTCTGTCCCATTGCTCTCTCCTAGCGATCTGATACAACCACAGTAATGTGGCTGGTACGCTTCATGATACGGTCGGCGCGGCCTTTAGCACGTGGCATGATGCGCTTCATGGTTGGGCCTTCATCAACGAAGACTTTTCCAACTTTCAGTTCATCAATGTCGGCACCTTGATTGTGCTCAGCATTGGCAATGGCTGAATCCAGTACTTTTTTGACCAGTACGGCGGCTTTCTTGGGGCTGAAGGTCAGGATCTCGAGGGCCTTGGAAACAGGCAGACCGCGGATCTGATCAGCTACCAGACGAGCCTTTTGAGGCGACGTACGGGCAAAACGATGTTTAGCTAAAACTTCCATCTTACTCCTCCCGTATTAGCGCTTCTTCGCTTTCTTATCAGCAGCATGGCCGCGATAAGTGCGAGTTGGTGAGAATTCACCAAGCTTGTGGCCGATCATTTCGTCAGTTACGAACACAGGAACGTGCTGACGACCATTATGGACAGCGATGGTCAAACCAATCATGTTTGGAATGATCATAGAGCGACGTGACCAAGTCTTAATAGGCTTCTTGTCACCTGCTTCCACCGCTTTCTCTACCTTCTTCAGCAAGTGCAGGTCAATGAATGGACCTTTCTTGAGAGAACGTGGCATGGCGAATCCTCTTACTATTTATTACGACGACGTACGATGTACTTGTCAGTGCGCTTGTTACTACGGGTCTTGTAACCCTTAGTTGGCACACCCCATGGAGTCACTGGGTGACGACCACCAGAAGTACGGCCTTCACCACCACCATGTGGGTGGTCTACTGGGTTCATTGCAACACCACGAACTGTTGGGCGTACGCCTCTCCAGCGCTTGGCACCAGCTTTACCCAGCTGACGCAGCATATGCTCGGCGTTACCAACTTCACCCAGAGTCGCGCGGCAATCAACTGGCACTTTGCGCATTTCGCCAGAGCGAAGACGCAGAGTGGCATAAGCGCCATCACGAGCTACAACTTGTACATAAGCACCGGCAGAACGTGCAATTTGAGCACCTTTGCCAGGTTTCATTTCAACAGCATGAACTACGCTACCAACTGGGATGTTACGCAGTGGCAGGGCGTTACCTGTCTTGATTTCAGCTTCTACGCCAGAAACGATTTTGTCACCAGCCTGCATGCCTTTGGCTGCCAGGATATAGCGACGCTCACCGTCTGCGTACAGTACCAGCGCGATGTGCGCAGTACGGTTTGGATCGTATTCCAGACGCTCAATCTTCGCTGGGATACCATCTTTATCACGTTTGAAGTCAATAAGACGGTAGTGTTGCTTATGACCACCACCAACGTGACGAACAGTGATACGACCAGTGTTGTTACGGCCGCCACTCTTAGATTTTTTCGCCAACAGGCCAGCAAAAGGTTTACCCTTGTGCAGGTCAGTGTTCACCACTTTAACGACGTGGCGACGACCTGGAGAGGTTGGCTTACACTTAATAACTGCCATGAGTAATCTCCTTACGCTTCAGCGCCGACGAAATCGATGTCAGCACCCTCAGCCAGAGTAACATAGGCTTTTTTCCAATCGCTGCGACGACCAGCACGGGCACCGTGACGCTTGGTTTTGCCTTTGTTCACCAGAGTGCGAACTGAATCAACTTCAACTTCAAACAGTTTTTCAACTGCAGCTTTGATCTCTGCTTTAGTGGCGTCGATAGCTACACGGAAAACTACAGTGTTGTTCTTCTCAGCAACCACAGTGCTCTTTTCAGAGATGTGAGGCGCCAGAATAACTTTCAGTAAACGTTCTTCGCGGATCATGCCAGCATCTCCTCGATTTGCTTAACAGCATCAGCAGTTACCAGCACTTTGTCGAACGCGATCAGGCTTACTGGGTCGATACCAGCAACATCACGAACATCAACCTTGTACAGGTTGCGAGCTGCCAAGAACAGGTTCTCGTCAACTTCGGAAGTCACAATCAATACGTCTTCCAGACCCATGTCTTTCAGCTTGGCCTTCAGCTCTTTAGTTTTAGGAGCTTCAACAGCAAACTTTTCAACAACGATCAGACGTTCTTGACGTACCAGCTCGGACAGAATGCTCTTCAGAGCGCCGCGGTACATTTTCTTGTTGACTTTCTGGCTGTGATCCTGGGTTTTAGCAGCGAAAGTTACGCCACCGCCACGCCAGATTGGGCCCTTGACACCACCCGCACGAGCGCGGCCAGTACCTTTTTGGCGCCATGGCTTTTTGCCAGAGCCAGTCACTTCAGCGCGAGTTTTCTGAGCACGAGTGCCCTGACGCGCGTTTGCAGCGTAAGCTACAACTACCTGATGAACCAGTGCTTCATTAAAGTCACGGCCGAAGGTAGTTTCGGAAACTTCAAGAGCGCTTTGCGCGTCTTTCAATACCAATTCCATTACTATCTCCTCAGACCTTAGGCTTTAACGGCAGGCTTGATGATCAGGTCGCCATTGGTAGCGCCTGGAACAGCACCTTTAACCAGCAGCAGGTTACGCTCAGCATCTACACGTACTACGTCCAGATTTTGAGTGGTAACACGCTCAGCACCCATGTGGCCTGACATTTTTTTGCCTTTGAATACGCGACCTGGCGTCTGGTTCTGACCGATAGAACCGTTAGCACGGTGCGCCAATGAGTTACCGTGAGTCATATCCTGGGTACGGAAGTTCCAGCGCTTAACGCCACCTTGGAAACCTTTACCTTTTGATTGACCGGTAACATCTACTTTCGCTACGTCAGCGAAGATATCTACGTTCAGCTCAGCACCAACTTCAATGCCTTCGCCTTCACCGTCTGCCAGACGCATTTCCCACAAACCACGGCCGGCGTCAACGCCCGCTTTGGCAAAGTGACCTGCTTCTGGTTTAGTGATGCGGTTGGCTTTTTTGGCACCAGTAGTAACTTGAAGTGCACGGTAGCCGTCGTTTTCCAGAGTTTTCACCTGAGTAACGCGGTTTGCATTTACTTCAATTACAGTAACAGGGATAGACACGCCATCTTCGGTGAAGATGCGGGTCATACCCACTTTACGACCAATAAGACCGATAGCCATCTCTCAAACCTCTTCTAAGGATCTCAATTAACCCAAGCTAATCTGTACGTCGACACCAGCCGCAAGATCCAGACGCATCAGCGCGTCGACTGTCTTCTCAGTTGGCTCTACGATGTCAACCAAACGCTTGTGAGTACGGATTTCGTATTGGTCACGAGCATCTTTATTAACGTGCGGAGAGATCAAAACGGTATAACGCTCTTTGCGCGTAGGCAGTGGGATAGGACCACGTACCTGGGCGCCAGTACGCTTAGCAGTTTCAACGATTTCCGCAGTAGACTGATCAATCAAACGATGATCAAATCCTTTCAAGCGGATACGGATTCTTTGGTTCTGCATTGACCAGAGCTCCTAAAATGGACACATAAAAAATCACCCTCTAGCCATTTCCTTTCTTGGAAAGACAGAGCGAGATGATTTAACCGTTCGACTCCCAATCGGAGTCGCTGTATTTGTGTTTAGCCCCTAGGGCTAAATCAACTTTGTCGCTTACTCAAGTTAAGCGAGGAGGCTATTATACTCATCCAGTTACGGATTACAAGCCTACTGTCGGAATTATCAACAGCATTAACGCTGTCAAAAAGTGGCGCAGATTATACTGACTTTAGCACTCATTGCCAACCGTTTTTGAACGACTGACAAACGGCCAATAAAAAGGCGACCCTGGGGTCGCCTTTTTACGATAGCTTAGATCAGCAATTAAGCGATGATCTTGGCTACAACACCAGCACCAACTGTACGGCCACCTTCACGGATGGCGAAGCGCAGACCTTCATCCATCGCGATTGGGCAGATCAGAGTTACTGTCATCTTGATGTTGTCACCTGGCATTACCATCTCTACGCCTTCTGGCAGTTCGATAGTACCGGTCACGTCAGTTGTACGGAAGTAGAACTGTGGACGGTAGCCTTTGAAGAATGGAGTGTGACGACCACCTTCTTCTTTAGACAGGACGTAAACTTCTGATTCGAACTTGG
>NZ_JAPEHY010000047.1:0-26459 GCF_028823715.1 Shewanella sp. K8 | reverse complement strand
AAGATCCTCCCACCCATTTACATGCCCAAGGATTTTTTGATGAAGGTTGCCGATACTGTTCGACAGTGTTTTTTGGTACTGACGCACAGTTTCAGCCTCTTTCCAGGTTGCATGATCAAATCCTGATATGGCCGCGTCAAACAGCGTTGTAAACGGATCAATAACATTCCGATGAAACTTCTTTTCTGCGTCTCGCTTACTTGCTAACCCATTTGTAAGCACTTCACTTACAAGAGAAATCAAGCGTTCATCTTCAATGTATTCTAAGTATGCCATTTAAAACTCCATTTAGATTTTGCTACTAGCAAAATCATAGTATTACAATACTCAACCAATCTAAAAAATAAAAATCACTATATTACAATAAGTTAAAAATTGAGTTTATAGATGATGTTCATTTTGTATTGGTTAACCCACAAAATCCATTGCCGTTAATGGACGAGATTGACCAAATAGAGTAAGCCTTTAACAAGTGAAGCAAAAGCAAAAATCGAATAACCCCAGACAATTACGAGAACTGTCTTACAGAAAAGTGGTACATTCTTCGGATAGCTTGCAAGTCAGGAAGGTTTTTTATCAAGGAGAGATAAATGCGAGTTGTGCACTACCGTGATGCTTATCAAAACGATATCCCTAGAATCATCCAACCAGAAAGGGCTCTTGGCTACATTCGGAGATCCCTATCCAGTCAACCAGGGTTCAACCAAACGGTCTTTGGTTTAGACAGCCTACTGAGTGATTGCGGCATTTCCTATGCCCCTAGCCAACATCAAATTGACAGTGCTTTAAGTCGCATCGCTTGGCGTTTGGAAAGCGGTGACTTTTTCCTGTTGGGTGACAGAGACGATGACTTCGGCAGCATACAGTTCTTTGGTGATATCAGCCCTTTTGTATCGACCACTTTCAGGGAACGTGTCAAGCGTTTGCCTCCCAGGCCTCAGTTCGGGCATGGCAACTATGCCAAAGCCCCAGCCCCCATTGTCGAGCCGGACATTACCTCGGTACCGGAAGCCCCAGCTGAGCTGAAAGAAACCGGGATAACCCAAGCCATTAATGCCATGATGGGCGGTGCTAAACAGGTCATTAATGATTACATTGACGAGCAACGCGCATCGCAAGCCGAGTGGCTAGCCGATAAAGGGATCATTCAAGCTAAAGATGAAGCGACAGGCCAAATCCTGACTCCGGAAGAATTAGGTGAACGCTATCGGGGTAATCCAACCCTGCCACTTGCGGATAATCAGTTGGCCGGAGCGGAAGCTGTACAATCGTTTGTCGGTTATGAAGCCGCACTATTGGTGCTTGAGGCTGCCACCAATCGCAAGAAGCTTGTCACTGACTTGGCCGAGTTCAAAGAAGAAGCCGGTAAAATCCTATCCCAAATCAACACCAAATCCCCCAATGCCCTGAGTGAAGCCCTGGGGCAATATGGTGCCGAGCAGGTATACAAGGACTTGGGACTAAAGCAAAATGAGGGCTTTATCCACCGTTATCACGGCTGCGACAATATGATGGATTGTAAAAAACGCGGCTTGGTTGAGATTGAGCACAAAGGTTACAACAGCGATAGTACCAGCCTCAGTCGCAATCAGTTTGGAGAATTACAAGGATCAAATAAAAAAAATCGACGCTGGGCGGCAAGGATGAAGAAAAAGGCTCCCAAAGTCGGTCAAGCATCCAACCGCAAGGGCGGTCCCTATCAGCAAAAAGAGCAGGCGCTGTGGCAGAGCATCCTTGACAAGGATGGTCAGAAAAACCACCTGGCAATCTTTACCAACACCGAAACCGGCCAGGTACGTTACTTTTGGCAGGATAAAGCAGGTAACCTGCTACCCCCAGAAGATGGGGCACTCCAAGAGTTCACCATCCCTGAGTTTGAGACGGTCAAGAGCACCTTTGCCGATGGATTAAAAGCATTGAAAGGAAACAAATAACCATGACAAAAAAAATTCCCCAACTCTCGGCAGAACAGCTTGCCAATGAACTAGAAATCGATTTGGAAACCATCGCCCGAAAAAAAGCCTTGGATGAAGCCGGGTTTTACAAGGATCATGAAAAAGAAAGTTATTACTGTGGTCGTAGTTTTGATCAAGCCTCAGTGGCTATTTCCTATGCATTGAATCAGAAATTTGATGAGGCCAAGGCCGCTTTCAAAAAAGCCGCCGAGTATCAGTTACGGCCACTGAAAATGGCTTTTGATCCTACTGACTCGGAGTTTATCGGCGAAAAGATATCTGAAGGAAGTCAAGCGATTGATGTCGTCAGTTGTTTCAACTGCGCCATGGCTGCCGGTGAGTTGGCGCTAGCCAAAGAAGCCTGCTTGCTGTACCCGGAAGGGCCGTTTCCCGGCAACCCCAAACCGGATACTGCGGATGATTTGGTGCATGCCCTAAAAGCCTGGTTTAACGGCGACCATGATAAAGCCAGTGTCCATTGCCAAAAACGTCTGGACGAATACACCGCCAAGCCCAGTAAAAAAATTACCTTCCGCAGCAATTACTTTACCTTGCACTTGGCACTGTGGGGGATCATTCACAAAGATGCGTTGAGCTTTGAAGATGGTATTAAACGCAACTTGGCCATTTGGCACCATGGCGCCCGTTACGGCGAAGAAAGCGGCACAACTCGCGGCCATTATGCCGAGTTTGCTGTGGCGCTGACAAACTTGGGGATCCACGCTGGAATGGAGCAGCCGGTTGTCGATCCCTTCATCCCACAGGGATTGGTGTGGGTGAAACCCAATTAAGGTTCACGCACACTCAGTAATCCCAGCTTGGCCAGCTCGGGGTCGCTGTTGATGAACTCCACAATATCACGCGCCAGCGGCAGCACCTCGTTGCTCTGATAGACATCATTGGTTTTGAGCGGGTCACCAAGCCCTGCCGCGCCCTGGGGAATAATCCCCGCCATCCCGGCCGGAAAGCGGTTGGCCGTCAACACATCCTGGGCACTGATATTCTTGGCGCTGGCAAACTGATCTTTGGAAGAAAAGTCGCCGATGGGGATCACCTGGATCCCCTTCTCTTTGCCATCCGGAATATTGATAAACATATTGCGAAAGTTACCCGCCCCCTTACTGCGAGCCAGGGCGCTTTCTATCGCCTTCTTGTCCGGATCACTGAGTTTCGGATCTGACGCATACAACAGGTAGCCCATGTGGAGCCGTTCTTGGATTAACTGACTTAGGCTTAACTGCCTTGAGCTTAACTACTCAGCAGCTCACGGGCGTTGGCCAGGGTATTGCTGGTGATGGTATCGCCGCCAAGCAACCGAGCCAGCTCCTGTACCCGCTGCTCTTTATCCAGTGCCACCATAGAGGTTTCAGTACCACTGCCCTTGGCATGTTTGGCAACAAACATATGCTGATGGCCGTTACCTGCCACCTGCGGCAGATGAGTCACACACAATACCTGGGTCGATTCTCCCAGGGTGCGTAACATGCGGCCCACCACGGCAGCCGTTGGTCCGGAAATCCCCACGTCCACCTCGTCAAAAATCAGTGTCGGGGTGGCAACCTTACGGGCGGTTATTACCTGAATACCCAGGCCGATACGGGAAAGCTCACCCCCAGAGGCCACCTTGGCCAGACTTTGCAGTGGCTGCCCCGGGTTGGTAGTCACCAGAAACTCCACCCTGTCACTGCCGTTGACCGACATCTGCTCAGGGCTGAACTCCACCGCTATACTGAACTTGCCCTTGGGCATATTGAGTTCATGGATGGAAGCCGTGACCAACTTGTCCAACTCTTTGGCATAGCGGCTGCGGCTCTGACTGAGTTTTTGCGCCTGGGTCAGGTAATTCTGTTTGCTGGCTTCCAATTGCTGCTCTATCTCTTCGAGCTTCTGCTCATCTGAGTCGAGGCTACCCAGTTCGGTCAGCAACTGCTGATGGTGTTGATACAACTCTGAGGGCATCACCTGATGCTTGCGCGCCAATTGCATCGCCTTGGAAAGTCGCCCCTCCAGCATGGCAAAGTGTTCGGGGTCCAACTCGAGCTTGTCCAGATAGCGCTGTAGTTCGCTGCTGCTTTCCTGCACCTGGATCAGGGCATCGTTGAGCATGCCGCCAACATTGGCCAGCTCAGAATCGACACTCTCCAGCTCGGTACAGATATGCACGGCCCGGTTCAGCAATGACTCTATGTTGGCCTCTTCGCCCTCACTGAGCAGCATCAAGGCCAACTGACAGGACTCGATCAGCGCCGTGCTGTTGGCCAGGCGCTTGTGCTCTTGCTCTATTTCGGCAAACTCATGCTCCCCGAGAGCAAAGTCGTTGAGTTCTTCCACCTGATAACTGAGTAACTGCTTGCGGGCAATTCTCTCCTGCTGCGACAGCACCAGTTGCCGCAGTTCCTGTTCGATTTGGCGATAACGCTGATAGGCACTGCTGACACCATCGAGCAACAGCTTATGATTGGCATAGCTGTCCAGCAGGTAAAGTTGCTGCTCTGTCTTGAGCATGGCGTGATGGGCATGCTGGCCGTGGATCCCCACCAGCAATGGCCCCAATGCCTTGAGCTGAGTCAACGGCACAGGGTTACCATTGATATAGGCGCGGGAGCGGCCATCGCTGCCAATGGTGCGCCGGAGAATACATTCATCTTCGAGTTCGAGATCATTATCTTCCAGCCAACGCTTGGCCAGAGGGACATCCGCCAGAGAGAAACGGGCACTGACTTCCGTCTTGCTGGCACCGGGACGCACGCTGGCGGCATCGGCCCGGTTGCCGAGACAAAGCCCCAGGGCATCGATGGCAATGGATTTACCCGCCCCGGTCTCGCCGGTAATACTGGTCATTCCCGGACGGAAGTCCAGCTCCAGAAAACGCACTATGGCAAAGTTATTGATGCTGAGTTGGCAAAGCATAATGAATTCCCAAAACACTGTATTGATAAACAGTATATACTGATTTTTTATACAGTAAATATCTGTCGATTAATTATTCCCTGTGTTCTTCCCTAGACGGCCCATGCCGCTATCAAAGGCAAACTGATAAAGGTGATCAGCGTGCCCACTAATATCCCCTGAGCACTGACCCCGGCCTTGGTGTCATAACGCTGCGCCAGTAAGTATACACTCGCTGCCGTAGGCAGGGCCGCAAGAATAACCCCCATCTGCAGATTGGTGCCGCTGATCCCCATGGCTTTCAAGAATAAATAAGCCAGCAGAGGTTGCAGTAACAGCTTGCAGGCGTTGATGCCAAAGAGCTCAGCCAACTGCCAAAGCCCAGGTAAGCGGGTGGCGCCGCGAACCCGGGTCGCCTTGGCCAACACCATACCTATGGCAAACAGGGCGCAGGGACTGGAGGTGGCGCCTATCTGACTTATCATCATCTCTATCCCATCCGGCAGAGCCATACCGGACGCCGAGACGGCAACGCCCAGGGCGCTGCCGATAACAATCGGGTTTTTCGCCAGCGCTTCAACAATAATCAACAAGGGATGCGCCTTATTTTCTGTATCTCTGGCAAGCTCCAGCGACACCAGTGCCACGGCAAACATCACCACAGACAGCAGGCTGGCAATGGCCGCCGCGGCCAGCGCCAGCTGGTTTCCCGGGTAGACTATCATCATCATGGGGATACCGATAAAGGCGGTATTGCCAAAGGTGGCATTCAAGGCGCGAATTGCCCCTACCCCTTGACCCGCCCTGAAACAGCCGGAAATTAGCAACACCAGCAGGTAGGTCAGCATCATTGCCAAGCTGAAACCGAAGATGAAATGCCACTGGAAGATCTCCTCGAAAGAGGTTCTTGCCAGCACTATCATCATAATGGCCGGAAAAGCTATGTAGTAAACATATTGATTGAGGGCGGCGTCCGTACCATCCGGCAGGATTTTGCTTTTCTGTACCAGTGAACCTGCGAGCATAATGCCAAACACAGAGATCAGCGGAGTGATGATTCCAGTCATACTTCTTCCATTTTGCTGACTTTGGCTGTCGTACTCCCGCCGAGGATCTGCGAAAATGGCGGGGAATTCTGTATCTTGCCTGCCCTTATCAGTACAGCTAAGTTAAGTTCGGCAGAGATTGCCGACAAGTTACCACAGCCGTTTTCTGCCAGCCATTGCGCTATGGTCGTAGACATCGGCAGACAAGCGTTTTAAACATATCCTTGGCACATTGAGGAACAGCAATGAGTGACAATCAGGCTCCCGAACTGCAACTGCTCTACTTGTTTGTACATCTGGTCAATGCCGGTAGTTTCTCCCAGGCCGCCAAAGTACTGAATATGCCGGTGGCCACCGTCAGCCGCAAACTAGCCAAGCTGGAATCTGTGCTGGATAAACAACTGCTGATGCGCACCACCCGCAAACTGAGGTTGACCGAAGAGGGACTGGAGTTGTTCCAACGCTATCAGCAACTGATAGCCCAGTTTGATGCCCTGGCCAGCGGCCCCTGCGCCGACAAGCCCGAAGGCACCTTGAGAATTGCCGCCCCCATCTCGATTATCTCTATGATATTCATCGAGACACTGAACGAATTTTGCGAGTGCTATCCGGATATCAAACTGCATATCGCCCAAAGCAATGAGGTGGTGGATCTCATCGACAAAGGCATAGATGTTGCCATAGTCGGCGGCACCCAACCGGATTCCTCCTGGGTCTCCTGCTCTCTCGGGGTATTGGATTATCGCCTGGTGGCTTCCCCCGGGTATCTTCGAAAGGCGCCGGTATTCAATCATCCGCAGCAGCTCAATCAACATAAGGTGATCAAGGTCTGGCCTCTGTTCAACTGGTCGCTGCGCCATCCCGATGGCGATGCCTTCTATTATGACGGCCCGGCCAACCTGACCCTGACGGATCTCCACGGTGCCATCCGCGCAACCTTGAATGACGGCGGGATTCTTTATGGCCCAGAGCTCTTTTGCAAACAGGAGTTGAAAGACGGCCGGCTGCAGGTATTGCTGCCGGAGTGGAAAGGAGAAAAACGGCGTATCTCCCTGCTCTATCATCAACGCAGCCAGCAACCACTCAAGGTGAAGCTCTTTATCGAGTTCATGCAGCAGCGGGCCCCGGCACTGTTTTCTATGGACTGAAACGCAAAAAAGCCCGCGATGCGGGCTTTTCTTCGAAGGGGTATGTCTTACAGACGGATACCAGCCTTCTCCAGGTCTTTGGCAATCACACTTCTTGGCAGTGCAACATAACCGTCTTTCTCAACAACCTGCTGCCCCTGCTTGGACAGGACATAGCGGACAAACTCGCGCTGCATGGGTGACAGCTCTTTGTTTGGGTGCTTGTTGATGTAAACGTAGAGGTAGCGTGACAGTGGGTAAGTACCGCTGGCAGCATTGTCTGGTGTTGCAGCGATATAGTCAGTGCCCTTCTTGGACAGAGCCACGGCTTTAACACCGGCAGTCTTGTAACCTATGCCTGAGTAACCGATAGCGTTCAGCGACTGAGATACAGACTGAACCACTGAGGCGCTGCCTGGCTGCTCGTTCACGTTGGCTTTGAAGTCACCCTTACACAGCGCTTTCTTCTTGAAGTAACCGTAAGTACCGGATACTGAGTTACGGCCGTACAGCTGAATGTCTTTGGCAGACCAGCTTCCGTCCAGACCGGCATCACCCCAGCGAGTGATATCGCTGCCACCACACTTGTGGGTAGAGGAGAAGATAGCATCAACCTGCTCTATGCTCAGGCCCTTGATTGGGTTGTCCTTGTGAACAAAGACCGCCAGGGCATCGATGGCTACACGAATCGCAGTAGGCTTGTAACCATAGTGCTTTTCAAACGCTTCTTCTTCGTTTGGCTTCATCTTGCGGCTCATTGGGCCGAACTGAGAAGTCCCTTCGGTCAGGGCTGGAGGCGCAGTTGAAGAACCGGCAGCCTGGATCTGGATGTTGACGTTAGGGTACATCTGTTTGAATTCTTCCGCCCACAGAGTCATCATGTTGGCCAGAGTGTCAGAGCCGACGGAAGACAAGTTACCGGAAACACCACTTGTTTTCTCGTAGGTTGGCAGTGACTGATCGATAGCAGCCATAGAGGCTGCAGAGAATACACCAGCGGCCGTAAGGGTTACCGCGCCGACAAGCTGTTTCAATTTCATTATTTGCTCCAGTTTTTACCGAACTTGGTTTCTAAAACGCAGCCAGTATCAATTGCCACAATGACAAGTCTATGACTTAAAAATGACAGTTGCATGACAAGCCAAAATAAATACGCTGTAACTGGGTATCGAAAATAACGGACTGAAAATAACGGCCAGCCACGCCTTGAAGCCATTTCGGCATAAAGGACTCTCGATTGACAATGTCGCCCCAACAGTTTCCTATAGCCTTTGCTTAATCATGACCGTGAGATTGCCATTTGCCACAGGCTTAAGGAAGAGTGCACAAAGCCTACCTCTTCGCGCTAGACAGCAAAAAGGAGCCAAAAGGCTCCTTAATAGGGTTAATGCAGTCAAACGCGTCAGGAAGCTTGCTGCTCCAGCAGATGCTGCGGGATCACAAAGCTGAAGGTACTGCCCTTGCCAAGCTCACTGGCCACCTTGAGTTCGCTGTGGTGATGACTGAGGGCGTGTTTCACTATTGCCAGCCCCAGACCACTGCCACCGGTTTGCCGCGAGCGGGCACTGTCGACCCGATAGAAGCGTTCGGTCAGGCGACTGATATGCTGCGGTGCAATCCCTTCACCACTGTCTTTAACACTGAACATGGCGCCGGTTGCCACCCGTTGCCAGCGCACCTCAATACTGCCGCCCGGCTCTGTGTAGCGTATGGCGTTGGACAATAGATTGGAGCAGGCACTGCGCAGCTGCAACTCATTGCCATGGGTATTGAGCCCTGGTTCGGCATAGAAGCTCAGTTGGTAGCGACCACGGGAGAGCGCTTCACCCTCCTCTTTTAAGGTGGTCATCAACTGCTGCATATCCACTGTGTGTTCCAGGTTGATATCGGCGGCATCTTCAATCCGCGACAAAGCCAACAGCTGCTCCACCATGGACTGCATCCTGCCTGTCTGCTGCTGCATCAGCTCCAGCGCCTTGACATTGGGGGAGTCGGGTTCGGCCATGCTCTGCATCATCTCAAGATACCCCTGCAGCACAGTGAGCGGCGTCTTCAGCTCATGGGAGACATTGGCAACAAACTCCTTGCGCATCCCCTCGAGTTGCCTAACCCGGGTGATATCCCGGGCAATCAGCAACAGCTGCCTGTCGCCGTAAGCCATTAAACGCACTTCCAGCAGACGTTTATCCGAAACCGGGGACGGCAGCTCCAGCGGATCCTTGTAATGACCCTTTTTCAAATAGGCCGAAAAGTCGGGATGCCGGATAAGGTTATCTATTCGCTGACCATTATCCTGCGGCCAGACAAAGCCAAGCAGCAGCTGCGCCAACTTGTTACACCAGAGAATATTGTGCTCTGAATCGAGTACCACGGCCGCATCGGGAAGCGCTTCGGCCCCCTGGCGAAACCTTCCTAACAGCCCGGCCAACTGACTCACTCGCTTGCGGTTTTTACCCTGCAGGCGATAGATGCCGTTGAACACCCCTTCCCAACTGCCACTGCCCTGCGGCGGCGTTAAGCGGCGATCGCGCCACAACCAGTAATTGAGCCGGATAAGCTGGCGATAGTGCCAACCCAATAATAGAAAAGCGCCCAGACACAGTACCAAGAGCAACTGACCAAGCAGCAACCCAAGCAGCAAACAAGCCGCCAGGTACAGCATCAAACGGGAAAACAGCCGATAACCCGAATAGGAATCAAACATAGAAAATGCCCAGGCAAAAGGCCGATGGCTGCACAAGATAACGCAAAACCCGGCCAATGCCCATTGTTACCCCGCTAGATACGGGTAGAGAAGCGGTAACCTGCGCCGCGAACCGTTTGGATCAGTTTATCGTGCCCGGACAGCTCCACGGCTTTCCTTAAGCGACGAATATGCACGTCCACGGTTCTGTCTTCGACATAGACATTGGTGCCCCAGACATTGTCCAGCAGCTGCTCACGGCTGTAGACCCGTTCCGGGTGAGTCATAAAGAAGTGCAGCAAACGAAACTCGGTCGGCCCCATCTCCAGCACAGAATCCCCCACTGTGACCCTGTGGCTGACAGGATCCAGGGTCAGGCCCTGCACGTCTATGGTTTCTTCCAGCCGGGTTGGCGCGGCGCGTCTGAGAACCGCCTTGATGCGTGCCACCAGCTCCTTGGGGGAAAACGGCTTGGTAATATAGTCATCGGCGCCCACTTCCAGGCCTTTGACCTTGTCCTCTTCCTCGCCGCGGGCGGTGAGCATGATAATAGGGATCTGGCGGGTAAATTCATCTTGCTTCAATCGCTTGGCAAACTGAATACCGCTGCCACCGGGAAACATCCAGTCCAGCAGAATAAGATCCGGATAAGGTTCCTTGAGCAGTGCCAGCGCAGAGTCAAAGTCCTCGGCGGCACTGGTGGTGTACCCGTGTTGTTCCATAACAAAAGTCAGCATCTCACGGATAGCCAACTCATCTTCTACTATTAAAATCCTTGCAGTCATAACGGTTTCTGTCAGTGAATTTCCACGTGGCCATTATTGGACAGTTTTATTACAAAATTATGAAAAGGGCCGACTCTGACACCTTTAACGCCGCTATTTTGTCACAATTTTCCCGATTAAACACTTGAAACTGGAATGAAAAGCTTACCAAAGAGCCGTTATTGACCGCCATGAGCAACAATCTCACTGCAGCTGAATTTAGATTACAAGTCTACAACAAACAATAAGTTAGCCTTAACTTAACCAAGTACTGCCGCGGCTCCCTGTTAGGCCGGGCACGAATTATCTTTCAGGGATACGGCACTGACACAATTTCCAGACTACTGTTTTCACACTGCAGGAACACGTCCAAGAGCCGTTCGGCTGAGTTGGCTGGATTCATCCGCAAAGGCCGGAGGCAAAAGCCAACAGCAGCGCGACAAAGAGCTACCTCCATACGCCTCCTGCCTACAAACAGTGCAAACAAAAAGGAGGCCCAAGGCCTCCTTCGCTGCAGCTGTGGTCGTTTAGAACTTGTGTTCCAAACCAACACCTATGTACTTGTCATCATCGTCCATATCTTCCATGGAGCGATTGGTGTAGAAGGCAAACAGCTTGGTAGGCTTACCCAGCTTGTAGTCGGCACCGATAGACCAGGAATCACCCTTGTCTTCCATGTCCTGCCACTGACCTTTGAGGGTCACTGCGTCAATCTTGTAAGCCGCACTCAGCAGGTAACCGTTCTTGCTGTCACCGTCTACTGACTTTTCTTCCTGCTGGTACATACCGCCCAGGATGAAGTTGGCCAGCTTGGCCTGTACTGTGGCGCGCAGAACATCGTAGCCCTTAACTTCAGAGTCGTAGGCAACAGAGGCGAATACTGCGCTCTTTTTCAGATCCTTGTCACCGTACATGGCGGCAACAGAGAAACCATCTTCACCGTCTTGTGACTTGGCGGCTTCGGCAGCGTAAGTGGCACCGACTTTAAAACCACCGAATGAAGGCGACAGGTAAGTCACTGTTTGCTCGATACGGTTTTCACCCTTGAACAGGCTCTTGAGGTCGCCTGACAAGTCGTTGAACTGGTCCACTTTACCTTGAGACACTTTCAGCATGGTGTCGTTACGACCCACAGAGATGGCACCGAAGTTACCTTTCAAACCAACAAACTGGTTACGGGCCAGGAAGTTGTCTTTGGCATCATCGCCTGTGTCTACTTCGTATTCCACTGTATAGAATGCTGCCAGGTTGTTACCCAGATCGAATTCGCCCTTCACGCCAAAACGAGAGGCATTGCTCTGAACCGTGGTTTCAGAATCGTCAGCACCGGCCTCGTCGTTGGACTGAACAGTAACATTCAGCTTGCCGTAAACGGTCAGCGGCTCGGCTGCGTGGGCAGAGGCCAGAGAGACTGAAGCGATAGCTGAAGCGAGTAGTGTTTTGCAAAATGCGTTCATCATTAATTCCTTTCGACGTTCTCTTCGTCTTGGTTATTGGTTTGGAACGAGCGAAAGTGTGCAACGAGTCTGTTGCAGTTTTATTTCATCTTTTAACCTGTTGGCTTCATTGGCATCAAAGACCTGCCCTGCCACCGGTAAAAGCCCATCACCACGGGGCCTCGCGGCAAGCAAAGGGCTATATGACATTTTGGTTAAATCTGCCCAGAGCGAAAAAATCTGTGCTAGCAGGGCGGGTTTACCTAGAGGAATTCATGCCTTACACTGCGGCTTTATTTTTCAAAGAGCGCCTGTCATGTGGTTTAAAAATCTCACCGTATATCGTTTCAACAAACCATTTTCCACCGATATAGAGGCACTGGAGACGGCCCTTGAGGGCTTCACCTTCTCTCCCTGCTCCAGTCAGGACATCAGCAAGTTCGGTTTTTCCAAGGCTTTGGGCAAACTGGGGCACACCCTGGTTCACAGCGCCAACAACCGCCACCTTATCTGTGCCACCAAAGAGGAGAAGCTGCTGCCTTCTCAGGTCATCAAAGAAGCGCTGGAAGAAAAGGTGTCGCTGCTGGAAGAGGAAGAAAACCGCAAGCTGACCAAGAAAGAGAAAGATGCGCTCAAGGATGAAATCACCACCACTTTGTTGCCAAGAGCCTTCTCCCGTCGCAGCCAAATCAAGGCACTGTTGCTGCTGGATGAGCAACTGATCCTGGTAGACAGCTCCAGCGCCGCCAAGGCCGAAGAACTGCTGGCCTTGCTGCGTAAGGCGCTCGGCAGCCTGCCTGTGGTACCAATGAGCACCAAGACACCGATTGAAGTGCAAATGACCGAATGGCTCAAGCAAGGCAATGCCCCTGCCCCCTTCACCATTCAGGATGAAGCCGAGCTCAAGTCTGCCGCCGATGATGGCGCAACCGTGCGCTTCAAGCAGCAGGATCTGGGCGAAGAGGAAGTACTGGCTCACCTGGAAACTGGCAAGCAGGTGCATAAACTGGCACTGCACTTCGGTCAGTCCATCGCCTTTGTGCTGCAATCCGATGCCGGACTGCGTCGCCTCAAGTTCTCGGAAGAGTTCCGCGCCGCCACCGATGATGTTGCCGGTGAGGATCCGCTGGCCAAACTGGACGCCGACTTTGAGCTGATGAGCAGCGAAGTGGTTGCGCTGATGCTGGCACTGGTCGACGCCTTGGGCGGCGTTGAAGACAGCCTGTAATCGCTATCTCCAAGTAAAAAGGCGCCTGATGGCGCCTTTTCTGTCTCCAGCTAACCGCCCCACTGGTCGAGCAGTGCCTGCCGCAACACTTCGAGTTTGGCAGAGTGCTGCCTTGAGGGTTGATAAACCAGAAAAAGAGGATGAGGACGAGGTGCATAGGTTGGGAGGATTTCCTGCAATTTGCCTTGCTGCAGTGCATCATCAACAAAATAGCGCATCAGTTGTACCACTCCCGTGTCCAGGCAGGCCGCTTCCAGCAAAGGGTCACCGTGATCGAGTATCAGGTTGCCGTCAAAATCATACTCCTGTTGACTGCCACCTTCACTGAAACGCCAACTGACAGGTTTACCGCTCAGCGGACTTCGCACCCGCAAACAGTTATGCTGCCTCAGCGCGGCGGGCGTATCGGGTGTACCGTGAGAGGCAAGATACCCGGGCGAAGCCAAGGTCGCCCATTCAAGTGCCTTCAGCGGTCTGGCAATCAGGCGTGAGTCCTTGATTTCACCCGTGCGGATGACGGCATCGAATCCTTCATCAACCAGATCCACCAACCTGTCGGTCAGTTCCATCTCTATCTTGAGCTCAGGGTAACGGGCCAACAGACCTGACACTATGGGTAATACCACGACTCGACCAAAGGCCGATGGGGCACTGATCTTCAGCAATCCCTTGGGCAGACAAAGATTCTCCTGCAGCGAAATCCTGGCTTCTTCTAACCCGGAAACCAGTGGCGCGCAGCGGGCGAGAAACAGTTGTCCATCTGGGGTGAGGCTCAGGCTACGGGTATTTCTGTGCAGTAGTCTGACTCCCAGTTGTTGCTCCAGGCGACTAACAGCCCGGGACAGTCCCGACTGAGTCAGTCCCAACTGCACCGCGGCTTCGGTAAAGCTCAGACATTCCGCCACCTTGATAAATTGACGCACCGCATTAAGATCCATGACTTTATTCATTTCTAAAAGGAATTTATGAAATTTATCAAACTTAAATCATAAGTAATACTGCAACCACCTTAAATCTTTCAGCTAAAAAATCATGTCAAAGTCACTGCCTTTTTCTATCTATCTGCTGGCACTGGGTATATTCAGCCTTATCAGCTGCGAGCTGCAGGTGCTCGGAATGATGCCACAGTTGTCCGCCTCACTTTCCCTGTCGGTTTCCGAAGTGGGTTATCTGGTCTCCTTCTACGCCGGCGCCATGGCGCTGGCCGGTCCCGTGTTAACCCTCTGCCTATCCGGCCGGCCGCCGAAACAGGCCTTGCTCATTCTCTACAGTCTGTTTTTACTGGCCCAAGGGGTTGCGATTATGGCGCAGGACTATTGGCTGCTTGTGGTCACCCGGATCATCATAGGCGCAGCCGCAGGCGCTTTCTTTGGGATCACGGTCGGCCGAGTCGGCGAGCTGGTATCCGAAGCGCAAAAAATGCGCGCCATCGCAGTGCTCTTGGCCGGGATCATGCTCGGCACTATATTGGGCCTGCCTATGGCCAGCCTCAGTGCCGAGTATTTTGGTTGGCGCACTGGGTTCTTTCTGGTCTGGCTCTGCGGCTTAATGGCCGCACTGCTCAGTGTTCGCTTCTTGCCTTCACTGCCTTCCCAGCCGCCACTGCCACTCAAGGAGGAACTCAAGGCTTTTGCCAGCGCCAGACTCTGGGCCATCTATGCCACCAGTTTCTGTATTATCGGTACCACTTATGCTGCGTTCAGCTATTTTGTCCCCATTCTGTCCGAGCTGGCGGGTTTCAGTAGTCAGACTATCACCCTGTTACTCTTTGGTTATGGCTTGAGTATGTTGCTGGGCAATCATTTGGTGTCCCGCTTCTGTGGCCGCAACGACTTAACACTCCAGGCGCTGGGATTGCTGCTGCAGGCATTATTCCTGTTGCTGCTGGCCCAAGGCAGTGAGTACCCACTATTGGCAGCGGTGGCGGTACTGGGAATAGGTTTCAGCGGTGTCAGCATGAACCCCGCCATGGTGAGCCGTCTGATGCAGCTTCCCCAGGGCAGCCGGGCACTGGTTAATACTGTGCATACTTCGGTTATCACCCTGGGTGTCATGGGAGGCAGTTTTATCAGCGGCTATGCGCTCGCCCGGGGAGCCAACCTCTATGCCCCCATCTGGATTGCCATGCTGATTGCGCTACTGGGATTACTGAGCCTAGGTCTGCCTCGGCTTCTGTCAGCAAGTTCCCGAGCAGAAGTCCCCTGCGCTGAGATAAAATAAGCGCCATAAAAAAACACCGGCGCAAGTGAAGATGCGCCGGCGTTTTCGGGACAATCAGACTCAGGACTTATAGTTACCCTGAGCGTCAAACGGCCAGTCTATGCCGAGCCAGGCCTTGAAGAAGGCTTTCTGGGCGCGGCTCACTCTTTCCTTAGGCTTAATTTGCAGCTTGCCGGATTGCTCTGAAGCCAGAGTCACACGCCGCTCTATGAGCTTATCGTCGTGGAACAGGGTCACAGTCAACTCATCACCCGCGTTAAAGTCGGCCAAACGTTTGGCGTAACCTTCGGCGCTGACTTTCAAGCCATTGATAGCCAGCAACTGATCGCCGGCGACTATGCCCGCCTGCCAAGCCGGACCACCGCGCTCAACACTTTGCAACACCAAAGAGCCGGAAATGAGTGTCATACCGGCAAAGGCCTGCTCCTTACTGTCTTGGCCGTAGGCGGTCTTAAGCCCTGCCTGACTCAGCAGTTTGTCAAAGTCCAGCACCAAGGGGGCATTGACATGGCTCTGCCACCAAGACTCATAGTCCTTGCCGGATAAGTTTTTCAAAATACGTTTCACATCCGTGACATTGTATCCCTTGGGGACCTTATGCTCACGATAGAGACTCCGGTGCACATCCCGGTAGGACACCTCTTTATCTGTGTCCTGCAGCAGTGAAAAGTCCAGTGCCAGCGAAGTCAGATAACCTTCGGAATAGATGTTCACACTGTGGTTGATGGCGTAATCGCCGCCTGTGCTGACCCACTGACCGGCACTGGCCTCGGCCACCGACTGAATTTCCCGCCCCGGTTTATGCTGATTGGCATTGACCCGCTTGGCCAGGTCCTCCATAAACTCTTTCGGCGTCATGATCCCGGCACGCAGCAACAACTGGTTTTGAAAATAACTGGTAGAGCCTTCCGCCATCCATAAAAGCTCGGTCATATTCTCCTGCTGATAGTCGTAGGGCACCAGTCCCTCAGGGCGATAGGCCTTGACGTTCCAGGTATGAATAAACTCATGGGAAGCCGTGCTGATAAAACGCAGGTAATCCTGGCGCTCACGGAAGTTGAATCTCGGCAGCTGGATAATGGTTGAGTTCAAATGCTCGGTGGCGCCGCGGGCCCCCGAGGTGGCGTGCACCATATAAACATAACGCTCAAAGGGATAGTCATCCCAAATGGCCGCCGCCGTACCGGATAACTTACCGAGATCGGCTTCTATCTGCTCCAAATCATAGTTACCCTCACCCCAGACCACCAGCTCATATTGTTTGCCATCGGCCTTGAAGGCGCGGTGCTGACTGAGCCCGGTTTCAATTGGCGAGTCGACCAATACATCATAGTTGGCAGCCACAAACGAATGGGGCTTATCCGCCGCTGCCATTCCTGAGTAACTGCGCCAGTCGGCCGGCACATCCAGTGTTACCTTAAGCGGCTCTTGGCGAAACTCTGGGCTGTACATGAATACGCCGCTGGCATCCAGAAACGCATGGCTGGCATCAATATGCCTGACTCTTTGCCCCAATTCGTTGGCATAGAGTTGATAGCTGACGGTGACCGCTGTTGGCTTGGACAAAACCACTGTCCATTCACCGCTGGCACTGCGCTTCCAAGGCAGGCTGTTGCCCTGCTCGTCCGTGGCATGAAAGCGGCGAACCCCGTCCGCCAGCGGCAATACCCGATACTTGCCGGTACGCCAAACCGGCAGATTGACCTTGAGCTGTTGCCCTGAATGTTGCGGGAAAGTGACCTTGACCTGAGCCAGATGATGTTCCGGGCTTTTAAGATCTATCTGATAATCGACGTCAGCCCAGGCTGAAGATGCCATGCCCAGTGTTGTCAGTAGGGAAGAGTAAGATATGATTGACAAAACAGCGGATTTCACTCGTAATTCCTTCTTATGTCATTGTTGTTATAAAATCGGCCGAGTATAACAATTCGGGGCGGTCACCTCACCCGTTGCTAATAAAAGCTAACAATTAAGTCCCCGCAGAATGGGACAGAGGCAAATATATGTACTTTTTCAGGGTTATGTTCATCGCATCCATGCTGCTTGTGGGTCTGGCGCACGCCGACGAACTGGATGATATAGAGATAAGTTTCAGGGAGCAGCCCAGGCAGCTCCACAGCACTGTGGTCAGTTCTCTGCCCGAGTCGTTGCAATATCCTTCGCTTGAACAGTTTCAGTCCAGCGCATTGGAAGTGGGTTTTGCCCCGGATCAGCTGATGGACAAACTCATTCTGCTGGCTCGGCTGGATCTGGATGCCCAAGTGCTGGTTCCCGGGCGGCTGGAGCAGGCACAAGATATCATTGAGCAGTTGAAGATCATCGCCCGCAGCGACTATGAAAAAGCTGCCCTCTATAATCTTGAAGGCCGTTATCTCGGCCGGGTCGACCAACAGTATGAACAAACCGTCGCCCTCAACCAGCAGGCGCTCGAGCAGTTGGGCGATGCCCAGGACAAACGCAGCCAACTGCTCAGGTATGTTATCTACGAAGATCTGGGTACAGTTAACCTGATAGCCAAACAGACTATTCCGTCTCTGAACGCCTACAACCTGCTCAGAGATACCGCCTACCGGCTGCGCAATGACTACCTGATAGCCAATGCCGAAGCGGCTTTGGGCAAGTATTACAATATCAACGGCCAGCGCACCAAGTCGCTGCAGCACTATACCGAGGCCTTCCGTTTGGCCAGCCGTTACAACCATCCCAATCAAAAGGCACTGCTGCAGCTTAACCTGGCCAAGCTGTACCGGGACATGGAACAGTGGGATGAAGCGCTGGAATACGCCCACGGCGCCGCCGACGCTTATAAAGCCATGGGTTCCGGCTCTTTCCTGTCCCATACCATGACGGTTATCGCCATGGTGTATGGCAACACAGGCGAGTGGAACAAGGCGATTGACTACTACCTCAATGCCCAGCAGATAGATGCCGAGCTGAAGAACTTCATCGCTCAGGGGCTTAACTTCCACAATCTGGGTGAGGCTTATTTCCATTTGAACGACTATCAGGTCGCGCTCGACTACCTGTTCCAGGCCAACGAAATATTCAAGGACAGAAAGAGCAACCACTACCTGGTTTATAACGAAATGCTGATAGCCGAGGTGGGCCAGGCCATGGAGGATTGGCCTTTGACCATGCAGCACGCCATAGAAGCCTTGCGACTGGCCAAGTTGCTGGAATTGCCGGATGAGCAGATAGAAGCCCTTGGCTACCAAACCGCGGCCTACAAGGCGCAGGGTAAGTTTCAGCAGGCACTGGCAAGCCAGGAGGAAAGCATCCAACTGCAACAGGCCATGTTGGAAAAAGAGCAGCAAACCACCTCGGACGTTAATTCATCCGCCGTCACAGAGCAGAAGCTGAAACTGGAAGTGGGCCAACTCAGGCAAGATCAACTGCAAAGACAAGACGCGCTGCATACCCGTAATATTCTGCTGGCAATCAGCCTGGGGCTCTGCCTGCTGTTGCTGGCATTGGCGATGCAGCAGTATAGATTGCGCAAACAAATGGCGAAAAAGAACCAGGCTCAAAAGGCGAAAATGCAACTGGAGCCCATGAGCGGCCTGCCCGGCTATCGTGCCTTGCTTGGCAGTATTTCAAGTAAAACCAAAGGCCTGGCGCTATTGTCTCTGGAGCAGGAATTCAACTCTGACTTCACCTTGGGCAACAGCCTCGCGGCGCCGAGACTGGTGCAGCAAGCCGAGGAGATTGCCGCCCTCACCGGCGCCAAGGTATTCCTGCTCAGACCCGGCCTATTTGCCCTGACCCTTGCCGAAGACACGGGCCCAGCCAAACTTTACCACCGGCTCAGTGCCTGGCAATTCCAGGGGCAGATGCTCAAACCGGCGCTGGGTTATATTCCGCTGCCGCTCCTGGGTAACCCGGATATCAAGCTGTCGGTGGAAGTCCTGTTTGAAACGGCGCAATTGGCCCTTGCTGGTGCCATCAGCCTGAAAAACAGCCAAGGCAGTTATGTCGGTTTCAGTACTTTGGACTTCACCCCGGCCGCCATTTTCTCGGCCCCGCTCTATCTGCAATTGCAAAAGAGTATTATCCGCGGCCTGATAAGAGTGGAGACCAATGGTGAGAAAGATAAGATCTGCTGGCCGGAGTCACAACAGCAGTCCAGAGCCGAACCTGTGTCAATAATTTGATCTGAACGACAAAACTTTGTCACAACAACTGGATGGCAGATTTGCACTCCTGCCGGATTGCGATACCATTTAGAAGTGTCTGGAACTGGAGTCGTGGGGTTTTCGAGCCACTCATGACCCGACTATAGATTCGATCGCGCATCGAAGGAAAATTACAGGAATGAAGGACTCAAACGCAACGGTGTCGCAACTAGGTGTACTCAAGCAGAAATTGCATTCCACCAAAGCCGCGTTGGATGAAATGAATGAGGACAGAAATGCCAAGCTGCAGGCGTTGCTGCAGTTTATTGGTCACCTCAGTCTGGCCTGTAAGGGGCAAAACCTGGAGCTGGACAATAAACTGGCCAAGCTCAGACATAACCTGGGAACCTACGAGCGTATCGATGATGTGTTGCCGGATCTGGTCGAGGTAGAGCGCCTGCTCAAGGGGCAATACCACCATGTGATGGGTCAACTGGAAGAAGGCCGCTCCAGCCTGAGCAAGTTCAGCCGCCAACTGCAACGAGTCGACTCCATGCCTGAGCGCCTCAAAAAAGAGGTCAGCTATTTCAAGCAGGAGCTGGGCAAACCTTTCCATACCGTCTGGGATTATATTCCCAAGGTCGAGCAACTGGTGGGGTTTTACGAACAACTGCTGGACAACCAGTTTGAATCTGAGTCCCCCATCGCGGTACTACCCAAGCACAGACAACTGGGTCACGAGCTGGCGCAGATGATTTCCAACATAGAGTTTCGCAAAGATCAGCGTGACCAGGTGTTGGTAATCAAAGAGCAGCTGGCCTCGGCCGAGATAGATATCGATGCCCTGCTGGAGGCCTATCAAACCATACTCTCTCTGCTTTTGGATAACATAGCCCGCGAAAAAACCGCCTCACAGGAGTTTCTGTTTGCCCTCAACGACGCCCTGAGCGCCGTGCGTGAAGTGGTCAGCGACTCTTATAACCAATCCCAGCGCAGCCATCAGCTCAAGAGCCAACTGAATCGTGAACTCAACGCCCAGGTAGACAATGTCGGCGAGTCATTGGTGGATATTGAGGATATTACCGAGCTCAAGCAGCAGATCAGCGAGCAACTGGCCGCCATTCGCGCCAGCCTGGCCCGCAAGGAAGCGCTGGAGCAAAGAGAGCAAGCCTTGCTGCGCAAGTCGATGGAAACCATGCGTAAAGAGCTGAGCGACCTCTCCAGTGAAGCCACCACCTATAAGGAAAGGTTGTTCGAGCAGCAGAAGCTCAATATGCTCGATACCCTCACCCAGCTGCCCAACCGCGCGGCCATGGAGGAGCGGATGGAGCAGGAATACCGCCACTTCCAGCGCAACAAACAGCCACTGTGGCTGGCGGTAGCCGACATAGATCACTTCAAGTCCATCAACGACAGCTTTGGCCATACCACAGGTGACAAGACACTGCAGGTTATCGCCATGGCGTTGAAGAACTCCCTGCGTGACACTGAGTTTGTTGCCCGTTATGGCGGTGAGGAGTTTGTTCTCATCATTCCGGATGTTTCACCCAAGGATATAGAACAACTATTGAACAGAGTGCGCGAAAAAATTAAAAATATTCCTTTTAAATTTAAAAATCAGCGTATTACAGTTACAGTATCCATAGGGGCCGCGCAGATATTGGATGGCGAACACATCCAGGAAACTTTCGAACGCGCCGATGCGGCCCTCTACAAAGCCAAACATGAAAGCCGTGACAGAGTCATTATAGATTGACAGCAATGACTCCTGTTTCAGCTCAAGGAGTCGTCATGATAGTCAGGATCAGTCCCCGCGGCAGTATGGATCAACTGTCGCAACTGGAGGCAGACCGCCTCAAACAGAGTGCCAAGAGTGACCTTTACCAACTCTACCGTAACTGCTCGTTAGCCGTATTGGCCTCGGGGCAGCAAACTGACAACGCCAAGGAACTGTTTGACCAATTCCATGACTTTGAAATCAACGTGCTGCGCCGTGAGCGTGGCATCAAGCTGGAGCTGGTTAACCCGCCGGCCAGCGCCTTTGTCGATGAGCAGATCATAGTCGGCATTCAGGAGCACCTGTTTGCCGTGCTCAGGGACATCATCTATGTCAGCAACAAGTACGATGGCCTGAAACACATCAACCTCACCAACGCCAGCCATATCACCAACGTGGTGTTCGACATTCTGAGAAACGCCAGAGCCATTACCCCGATGCAGGATCCCAATGTGGTAGTCTGCTGGGGCGGCCACTCGATAAACGACACCGAGTACAAATACACCAAAGAGGTGGGCTACCAGTTGGGGCTGAGAATGCTGGATATCTGTACCGGCTGCGGTCCGGGAGCCATGAAAGGGCCAATGAAGGGCGCCGCAATCGGCCACGCCAAGCAGCGTATTCATAACGCCCGTTACATAGGCCTGACCGAGCCGAGCATTATCGCCGCCGAGCCACCCAACCAGATAGTCAATGAACTGGTGATTCTGCCGGACATCGAAAAACGCCTGGAGGCCTTTGTGCGCCTGGGGCACGGTATCGTCATCTTCCCCGGCGGCGCCGGCACCGCTGAAGAGCTGCTCTACCTGCTTGGCATTTTGCTCAACCGCGAAAATGCCGATATTCCTTTCCCGCTGGTGCTCTCCGGCCCCAAGGAAAGCGAAGCCTACTTCCGCGAAATCGATGCCTTTATCGGCGCGACGTTGGGCGAGCAGGCGCAGCAGAAATACCAAATCATCATAGACGACGCCCCCCAGGTGGCGCGCATCATGCGTGCCGGTATGGAAGAGGTTAAACGTCACCGCAAGCAAACCGGTGATGCCTACCAATACCAATGGAGCCTCAAGATAGAGCCGGAATTCCAGCTACCCTTTGTGCCCACTCATGAAGTGATGGAAAACCTTAACCTGCACTTCCAGAGCAATAAGGCTGAGCTGGCGGCCAACTTGCGCAAGGCGTTTTCCGGCATAGTGGCGGGCAACGTCAAGGCGGAAACCATGAAAAACATCGAGCGTCATGGTCCATTCAAGCTCAAGGGCGATCCCGAGCTGATGGCCTTAATGGATAAACTGTTGGGCGCCTTTGTCAGCCAACAAAGAATGAAGTTACCGGGTACCGCCTATGTGCCCTGTTATCAAATAATGAAATGAACCGACTGCTGATTATTGATGGTATGAATCTGGTGCGCCGCCTGCATGCGGCGCAGCCGGATGAAGCCGACATGCAAGGGCTGACCGAGCGCAGCCGCAATGCCTGCCAGAAGCTTATTCGCCAGCACAGCCCCACCCATGTGGCTATTGTCTGGGACGGCGATGAAGAGTCCTGGCGCAAACGCCTGTATCCGGATTACAAGAAAGGCCGCAAGCCCATGCCCCAGGCATTGGCCGATGGCCTGCCGGCGCTGAAACAGGCGCTGGCAGAAGCGGGGATTGGCTCCATCAATGCACTATCGGAAGCCGATGATGTTATCGCCACCCTGGCAAGCAAGTTGTGCCTGCGCGGTGGCGAGGCGATTATCGTCTCCACCGACAAGGGCTTTTGCCAGCTGAGATTACCGCGTTTGCTGCTGTGGGATCACTTCAATGGCGCCGCCATGGATATTGCCGCACTGGAGCAAAAACTCGGCATAGAACAGAGCCAGCTGCTGGACTTTATGGCCCTCAGCGGCGACAGCGGCAACAAGATCCCCGGCATCCAGGGAATAGGTCCCAAGACGGCCGGCGAACTGCTCAGAAGCTTTCGCACCCTGGCCAATGTCTACAATGCGCTCGATACTTTGGGAGCCAAGCAAGCCAAAAAGTTAACCGAAGGCAAGGAGATGGCCCGCCTCAGTTATCGGTTGGCAAAACTGCGCACGGATCTCGAACTCAATATTCGTTTGAACCAGTATAGAGTCAAAGAAAACCAAGGCTCCAAGAGCTCAACTTAAGCAATAAAATGGAAAACTGTATGAAAGGTAAGGCCCCTGTAGTTATCGGCAGCATCTTTATCGCCTATCTGGTCTTTGTTGCCGTGGTCATCCTCTTCTATGAACCTAAACCGGAAGATATGAGCTGGGAAGACAGGCAAGCCTATAACCAGTCTAAAGTCACTGAGTTACTGCTGGGGCAAACGCTGGAACAAACCATTGAAACCCTGGGTAGAGCCGATTTCAGCGAAGCCATGCAAACCCATGGCCAGTCGCTGCAGGTGCTCTTCTACCGCACCCAGCATGTAAAATCCGACGGCAAGACCACCAAAGACGAATGTACCCCTCTGCTGTTTGCCGATGGCCGGCTCCAGGCCTGGGGGGAAGACACTTATCAGCAGTATCTGCAGCAACATATACAGCCCCAGCAGACAACACCCAAACAGACACAGGAATAGCGAAACGAGCTCACACATAGGCTTGGTAGCCTTATCGGCTGCTCGTTATTTTTAAAATCTTTTCCAACTGACCAGCTCATTCCCGGCAAAGCAGTTTAAAGGAGTAAACAAGTATGAATGACTACCTGATTTTCCACCGCCGCCAATTCTATCTGGAGCGGAACTGGCTGATAAAAGCCAACACGCCCCAACGCCCGGTGGAATATGGGCCGGATCTGGTGGTGGATTTTGCCCAGTGCCCTCGTCTGTTCTTCGCTGAACCTTTCGCCGACATACTCTCGTCAATGGAGCCTTTCGGGGTTGAGCGTATTAAAAACCCCTACAAGCCGGATGAAGATATGTATGCCGAGATAGACATAGGCACAGTAGACGAACTGGATTTCATTGATGAAGTGCTCTATGCCTATTTTCATGTCTTCAATCGCTATGATGTGCTCGATATCGACCACACCATCTGGAACTCTGAATCGCCCGCCATCGACGCGATACGAACCCCGGTGCTGGATCCGGCCAAATTGGCAGCCATTCCGCTTGAGCAGCGATTATTGTTCAAACTTGACCAAGACCCCTCCTTCCTGCTGGTACACAACAGCGTAATGGACAAGCTGACCGCGGCCAATTTGAAAGATGTCTGGGTGCGCTGGAGCGAATAACGCCAAGGAAGAAACCGGGGGACATGATTCATATCAACAACGAGTATTTTGTCCTGTATTGTGGCAGCGGTGATATGCCATCCCCCTTATACCGTCTGCAGTAGAGAGCATTATCTTATTTACCGGGGGCCTACCTCGTCGCGCGAGCCCATCTATGCCGAATCGCCGGCCGATGAGGAGGGAAATATTCCCCTGATTGACGCCATGGATCTCGACGGTATGCCTATGGTAACGAATGCCATAAAACGAGAGCTCGACTATCTTGACATCTACCGGCTGCAGCTGTTGCCTGTCTGCTACTGCCCTGCCGATGAGAGCGAACACCTCTATTGAGCCGTAATGCTCGACAACAGCCTCGCAGTCTATGACTTTGACAACAGCCAATCTATCCGCCGGCAAGCGGACGACTCGGTTTCCGCCATCAATATTCGCCTGGATGCCGACAAACTGCTGGCCATCCCTTTTACCAAACGACGGATGTTCGAAGTCAAAGGCATGAGATCTATCTACATAGTACATGAGTCCGTGGCTGAGAGACTCATAGCACTCAATGCCAGCGGGTTACATCTGGTGCCGCTGCTGGAATGGGACATGGGCTTTGGCTTCACCATCTAAACCAGGTGTTCTGTGACCTTTGCCCGGCCTGGCAGCCGGGCAATAATCGCGCACAGACAAAACATATTACAAACATACTGTTTACATTGGAGCTATCGCGAGTATCTTATATCACTCAATACAGAGTGAGCCGTCTTGCTCTGGAGTGAACCCAGGTTGAGCAATAAAACGGAATAACAGCATGAAAAGTAAGGCACCCGTAGTTATCGGCAGCATCTTTATCGCCTATCTGGCCTTTGTTGCCGTGGTCATTCTCTTCTACGAGCCCAAACCGGAAGACATGAGCTGGGAAGACAGGCAAGCCTATAACCAGTCTATGGTTTCCGAGCTGCAACTGGGGCAAACACTGGCAGAAGTCACCCAAACCCTGGGCAAAGCCGACTTCAGCGAAGCCAAGCAAACCCATGGTCATTCGCTGCAGGTTCTCTTTTACCGCACCCATCACAGTAAATCAGACGGCAAGACCACCAAAGATGAATGCACCCCACTGCTATTCGAAGATGGGCAACTGCTGGCCTGGGGCGAAGACACTTACCAGCAATATCTGCAGCAACATTCGCCGCAGCAAGTGTTATCCAAGGCCCCCGCTCAACCCGAATAACGGCAGAAAAACCGCAGTTTAAGGAAAGGAAAACCAAGGGTAGAATCAACCTGTTCTAGCTGCCCTTCTGCCCAGCAAAAAATGTTCAAATTCATAATTCATTCCCGAAGAGTTTGCCACCTTGCGTACGCCGCACCTTTTTATCCGGGATTGATGATTATTCAGGCAATAGCTACGAACACAGTCAAGACTGGGTTGAATCGCATCGATTGAAACTGGCAGTAGCATTCGCCATTGTTCTGTGCCCCTTTGCGGTCATGTCCACTCACTGCATTTAGTGCTCAAGGTTAACCACTGAATGGGCGCTGGAGCAGGTTGTACAGCGCTGTACGCCGACTTTACAGCACTCCCCTGCTATCCCGGCATTTTCTCCGCTGTGAAACACTTTCTGATATTGAATATCTCAGTTTTCAGCAAACTACAGTTAATATTGGATGTCTTTGTTTCTTGTTTTAGTTAATATTGGGTGTCTTTTGCTTCTTTTTTCTTTCAAGCCAGCACGAAAAGACGAATTACCCAATTCCAGCAGAATTATGCGTGTCAACCTTCTGTCGGTGAACATTTACCAAAGAAAGGGCTGTTTAAGTCAAGACTGTGGTCCCGATAAGAGCATTGTTCAAGATGCTGGTCAGGCAAAAGAGACTTTTGTAAGCAGCAAATGTTTATGATTGATGAAATTTTGAGGACAAAATGATGGAAGTTGCATATATTATGACCTTTCCCCCGAATTTAAGACCATAACATTGATGAGATTTCCAATACACTAG
>NZ_JAPEHY010000046.1:0-30704 GCF_028823715.1 Shewanella sp. K8 | reverse complement strand
TTCTTGCCCGAACCCGGGCAATTTTTTGCTCGCCGGGCAACTTCTTGCCCGAAAGCCGCCAAAGGCCAGAGTTCAAGAGCGAACACAAAGGCGGCCAAACGGGGGAATTCTTGTATTACATAACAACATCTTGAACATCGGCCGCATCTTGGACATTAGTTCTATCTGAACCCGCCGCCATTGGCGCCTTATCCGAGTCAGGAGCGGTTTGGACTGCCGGGTCATTTGTAACGCCAGAAGCCTGAGTGAGCCCCAAACTCTGGGCCAACAAAGTGCGCTTGATCAGCAGGGATTTCAGTTGCCTGTCCAGCAGTGTCAGCTCCTGAGCTGCCCGCTCATTTTGCTGTTGCTTGAGCAGCTCATCGATGAAGTAGGCTCTGGCCAACACGGGGGACAGGCTGCTGGCATACTCGGCCATATCCCGTGACTGACGCTGCAGCGCACTGAGTTTGTTGGCATCAAGCCCCTGCCATTGCTGTAACTCTTTGCTTAAGTTGGCCGCTCGGGTGCGACTGGCGGCAAAACGCTGGAAATACTTGTCCAGCTCCAACAGATAATCTACCTGCTCGGGATAAACATATGGCTCATCGTTGGCCAAAGGTGCGGCGCCAAATAGCTGATCTATCTTCTGCCACAGCGGCAATGCCGTTTCAGTCGGCAACTGGGTCACCTGCTCGGGTGGCTTGGGCGCAAATCGCTCCGGCCAGAATTTCTGCCCTATGGTCAGCCCCAAAGGTTCGGCAAAGTGTCCCGCCGTCAATGCCAGCAACAAGAGGATTAGTCCCAGCGGCCAACTCAGCCCCTTGGAATTAGCCTGCTGCTGAGCACTTGTGGCAACAGCGGGTCGCTTGGCCGGCTGTTTAACGCCATCAATCTTGTCGAAGATTTGAAAGCCGAGCGCATCCAGGTTTGGCATTTGCTTGGGTTGACGCGCCTGCATCAGCTCAAACAGCTGCTGACAGGCATATTCACAACGATACCACTCACGGATATTGCCTTCAGTAGCTTGCATATCCTTGAGCTCCGGCAATAACTTGCCTATGGCCCAGTTCAGTATTTCGGCGCACTTTTCCGGGCTGATAGTGCCCATCTCTTTCGAGTGCGCCAACACGGTTAACAGTAACTCCAGCCCGGATGCCAAACCAGCAATGCCGCGGGTCTTGGCCGCAGCTACCGAAAAGTAGCTGGCCGCCAGTAGATCCACCCCATCGGTCATCGCCAGAGTGGCAGCAAGATCATAGACCTTTTCCCAATCCGTCCCACCACTGAAGGGAGATTGGCGCCGGTTGATCTCACTACGCATCTGCTGATAGCGGTTATCTTCCCGAAGCTGAGCCGGTGCTGCGGTCATTCTGAACCATCCGGCATTCACTGTTGTTTGCTGTATCAACTTGGTACACCTCAAATTCCATTAAGTTGAGTCCCACAGGGGAATTGGGCTTCCACACTGTGGAAGCCCGGCGGCTCAGTAGAGTGTTTTAGGCAACTGATAGTTGCTGAGCAGATTTGAGGTAAAGGGATTACTGTTGTCTGCCGTGTGGATCCGATAGGAGATATCGCCCTTATCCACATTGAACTGGTAATCCACACTGGTCGAGCTGGAGCCGGTGATCCTGGCGCTGTCGAGCAGCCTGAAGAATGCCCATGGGCCTTCGTAGCTCAAGGAACGCGGTGACATATTCACTTCGCTTGGCACCAGGGTCAGCTTACTCTCGGCCGTTTCCCGCAAGGTGTTGGGCCATACCAATTCGATGGCGCGACGTGGGCCATGGGTGTATTCCACGTACTGGCCATCGACGTTGATGACACTACGACGCTTGTTGGGGCTCATCTGCAGTGGCTCCAGGGTGAACTGTACGTCCAGGTTGCCCTTGAGGTTGAAGAAGGCGGTCTGGATCTGTTTCGCCTGCTCTATCGCCTGCAAGACCTCTTTACGGATCAGGCCGGTTTCACTGCCTGCCAGCTGGTTGAGCTGATCCATGTTTTCTTCGAGGAACATCCGCATCTGCTGATCATAGAAGGTATTCAACGTGCCTTGCGGGCCGAAGAAGCGTTCAAAATCGGCAATCGACACCTGTTTAGTGGCCTTGGGATTGAAGGGATAACGAGATGCCAGATTCTGCTGGAACTCCATATACACTTCGTTGTACCAACGCACTTCAAGATGCTTGATAGCACTCTGCAGCACGACCTTCCAGCTCTCCTTGGCCAACTTGGACACCATGGAGTCCAGCGGCTTGGGCAGGCCATCGGAAATACGTTCCAGCGCGTAAACAGGGTCGGCATCGTTGAGCTTGAGCCTTTCCTGAGCCGCCTTCAGTGCCGCCTTGCCCACATCCGGGGAGTTTTGGATCCCGCGCAGATAGGCGTGCAGGCGCACCACGGCTTCCATCACTTCATCCAGATAAGCCGGTTTACCGTCCTGGGACTTCAGCATCTGGTTCAGTTCGACAAAGTCACCGTCTATGGTCGAGGCGATACGATACTGAGGCGACTTGAGCAGCGCCTGACGGGCCTGATCATCATCCGGCATATCCGGGAACAGCTGGGTATTGCTGCCCAGCGTTTCCAGCAGGCGCGACAGCGGCTTGTTGCTCATGGCCACATTATCCAGTACCAACACCGCCTGGTTGATGTCTTCGAAATTCTTCAGTTCAAAACCATTCAGCGCCCGGCGCCAGCTGGCGTTATAGTCGGCCAGATATTGGGCCACTATCTTGTTGCGCAGCGCCGTCTTGTCGGCATCGCTGAAGTCTGTGCTGTGAGCCTGGCCGAGTACCCAGCTGTCAATCAACGCCAGCTCGGCAACTGAATCAGATCTCGGGATAAAGAAGCGCTCAAAACCTTGTTTGGTGAGTATTTTCGGGATCTTGAAGATCTCAGGATCCTGCGCCGCTATCTGGGAGTCAAACACCAATTCATTGGCCGGGCCAACGGTCAAACGCAGATCCAGCGGTGCCCCCAACTGAGATACGGAAGAGGACTTGAGGTATCTGTATACCCGCTGTTCTATCGGCAGCAGGCTCAGCTCATTCTGGGCCTGGGCCACCATGGTATCGAATGGCTTGAGCACAGTCTCAGCGTCCGGATTGGACTCCAGCCGTGCATGCTGCAAGTCTGTGTGCAACAAGGCGTAATCCAGATGCTCCATCAGTTGGGTCTGCAGCTCACGATTGCCTTCATAGGCCTTCTGCCAAACATCGGCAAAGTATTCGCGAACAAAGCTGTCGCGGCGGCCACTCTTGTCGGCCAGCATTCTGAATACCCGCAATACCGCCAGCTTTTCATCACTGCCTTCTGGCGCATCGGCCAGATCCCGCGCCACTTGCCGGAGCAGTATCGGCAGATAACGATAAGACAGCAGGTTCAGATAGGTCTCTTCCACCTTGGGTCCTATGGTGTGACCCTGGTAGAGGCCGAGATCTGAGATTAACCTCGGCTTGTCACGGAAGAAACCAAACTCCAGCGTGGCCGCCCGAATGGTGTTCAGTGGCGGGATCACATTGCGGGCCAGCGGATCAAAGTTGGTGTTATCGATAAGCTCGTTGTATTCATTCACCTTACTCAGCACGGCATCGGCCTGAGCGCTGTTGAGCAGGTAGTATCTGTGCCAGCTGCCAATCAAGAGCACAGAGGCGATGGAGCAGGCCACAAAGGACAGCGCCATGATGCGGCGTTTTTGCTTGGCCACCTTGAAGTTGTCCGAAGCCAGACCCGCTTCCGGATATATGATGCGGGTAAAAAGCGAACGGGTGAAATAGGGAGTAGAGTTTTCACTGCGCTGGGCACTGTTGACCGACTCACTCAGGCCATAACGGCGGGAAGCACCATCCACATAGGCATCTGTCGGCACCCCTTGCTGGTAAACAGAGGTCATATAAACCCCGCGCACCAGTGCCGAGGTCGAGAACTGATCGCTTGCCAACGCATCGACAAAAAACTCACGCAGCACCTTGTGGGCACCGGCAATCTGACGTGAGAAGCTGTAGATGGCCGAGCGTTCTTCCTTGTCGCGGCACTGCAGCAGCGCCCTTGGCAGGCCGGCATTGATGCGCTGAATAAAGTCTTGCCAATCCTGATCGAACTCATTGAGCCAGCTGTCGAGATCGTTGACCGAGTTCAGGGAGAAGGTGAAACCGAGGATCTCATCCCGCTGCGCCTGGGTGAAATGGCGGAAGAAGGGCTCGAATCCCAGCAGCAGATCCAGTTTGGTCAGGGTGATATACACGGGCAGACGAGTTGACAGGGTTTCCATCAGCTCGCGCAATCTGGCACGCAACAAGTGGGCGTAGGCCTTGCGTTCAGCCACAGGATCGCTGACCAGGCTGGCCATATCCAGCGCCAACACCACGCCGTTCAGGGGGCGGCGACTGCGGGTGCGCTCCAGCCACTCGACAAAGTGCAACCACAGGCGGCGCTCTGTCTCGCCATCCGGGCTGGTTACCGAAGGCTTCTGGGTCAACAGCTCACCGTCCGGGTCAATCAGTACGGCATCGTCACCTATCCACCAGTCAAAAGAGAAGGGGTTTTCAGACTTCTTGCCCGAGGCGCGCATAACGGAAGAGAAAACAAACTTCTGCCCGGAGCGGTTAATCAGGCTGGTCTTACCGGCGTTTTCCACCCCAAGCACCAGGAACCAAGGCAAGGCGTACAGGTAGTTACGGGTGTTGAGGCTTTCTTTCATGCCCACCATCACCTCGTTGAGTTCCTGCTCCTGGCGTTCCACCAGGATCTTGACCGGGTCTTCCTTGAGCTGCTGCTCCCTGACCTTCAAGGCGCCGATACGCAACAAACGACGCCACTGCACCCAGCCCCAAATAGTAAAGCAAGACAGGGAGAAGATTGTGCTGGCTATAATTCGGGCCGTTGTCGATGCCAACGGTTTCTCACCGTCCAGCTCCAGCCAGGGGCCCGCCCACCAAATCGCCACATTGACCAGAACGAAGATAGCCACCAGCAAAATGGGCAGCGCCGATTTCAGTTCCGGCAGCAGTTTCCTCAAAAAGGATTTGATCATCGACCACATATACATTTCCCTGTACCTAACTCAGATTGACTTTTTGTTGTAAACGAGACATCAGACCCGGCTCCCAATCCGCCAGACTGGTGTCCGTGGCCTGGCCAAGCAGCACTTGGTACTCCACCTCTGCCATAGCCCCTAACTGGTGTTTATCTTTCAAGTCGGCCCCCAGCAGCCGCAGATAGAACTTGTCCCTCGGCTCAGTGGCCTTGTGCAGTTTTTCGTTGAGCGCCGCAAATGCCAGCGACAACCCGCCACTGGCGGCCAGTTCCCAAATTTCCTGCTCGTAACTGTTGCCTTCAGCCGAACCTGAACCCTGCTGTTCGCTGCCGTTGAGCCAACTGCGGGTTTCTTTGGAAACAAAAGGCACGCCGCCTTTGAACGACATATCCAAAAGCGCAGGCAGACGTTCAACAAAGGCCGCCGTTTCCTCCAGAATCGCCTGAGCCCAGGCCGGCTGCCCCAAGGTCTGTGCCAATTGGGCACTGAGACAATGACCGTCAATCCAGAAAGGACTCAGGCTAAGGCTCTGCTCTATGCGTCTGAGCAGCGCCAGATCCGGACTCTTGGCCAACTGGCTTCGATACTCGGCCACTCTGTCGGCAGAGATAGGCATCAGGCTGGTTTCGCCCTTGGCATTGGCATTTTCCGGCGCCGAGGTCACACTGAACCAGATGGCAAAGCGTCTGAGCCTGAGGCCAAGCGCCATGCCAGCCGGATTCTCGGCGATAAAGTCTGCCACCTTGAGCAGAGCTTGCTTGGTAGCCTTGTCACTGCTGTTGTCTATCTCCAGCCTGGGCATATCCCTGCTTTCACTGCTACTGCGGCTTTCACCGGCGCTGGATTCCTGCTCGGGTTTGGGCTTGTTGGCAGGCTCACTGCTGAAACGGCGCTTGAGCTTGGCCTCCAGGGCCTGCAGTTCATCCACAGGCAACTCTTTGGCGGCCGCGGTATCACACAGAGCCTTGAGAGACTGCAGCAATACCGACTTGGTGTCGGGATCGCAAAAATCGGTATCCAGCCCTTCGGCCGCTTTCAGGGTTCGCTGTACTATTTGGGCGAAAAACTTGCGCCTGGGCAACACGCCTCTGGGGCCCGGCGCCGGATGGCAAGTCTCCCAGAAAGAGGCCATAAAACGCTCCAGCAGTGCCAGCGAGCAGGAGAAACGCTCCAAACTGCACTGATGCTGCAGGCACTGCAGCAAATAGGTGAGCAGTTTCAAATCCTTGCTCTTGGTTTCCAGCAACTTTAAGGCCGCACTCTCCACCTCGTGCCATTGCACTTCGGAATGTGAAAGCGACCCCACCTTCATCATCTGGCCTTCCACATAGTCAAACAGCACATCATCGCTGAGGCGCTCTCCTATGGGATTGGCCTCACTGACGGGGCGGCTGACTTTATCCAGGTATTGATTCAGATCCATCTATCACCACCTGCAAGATTGGCGCAGTGGCTTGAGCGCACTGCCAAGTTCTCGGGTATCAAACTGCAAACCGTCTATCGCCTTGTTGGCCGAACGCAGGCGCACATCGTCGCCGCGGATCAGGGCTTTCATCACCTGAATGGCCGGCAGGCCGCGGCCGGTACGGAAGATATAGCCGGTATCATCACTGAGCCAGCGCTGCGACTGCTGCTCGACGCCGTTGATCTGCAGCCCTACCTGGGCCCAGCCATCTTCCAGCGCAGTGGGTAACATCAGCTCGACCCGGCTGATATCGTCGATGCAGCTGAGCATAAGTACCGGACGCGGTGGCAAGGCGCCTATGGCGGGCGCGGTCAACCAGAGATCTTCTACGGCATCCGCTTGATGCCCGGCAATAAAGGCCATGCCCTGTTGACGATTTTTCTCGGACGCCATGGCGACCTGAAACGCCTCGGGATAAGGGCTGCTGTCAGTGGTTTGTTGCGGCACCACGGTTGCCACCGGAGTGTTGAACAGCTCATCGAAACAAGCCAGTCGATCCAGTCTGGAGGGGATTTGGGTACAAGCCTCTGCCTTGGCCACTGTGTCGTCCGAGGCCTGAGCCGAAGCGGCCAGCCCCCACAGGCATAAAAATATAACGCCTTGAATCCTTGACATTATTCGTTAATCTCCAACTTCTGGCATTTGTGGGAAAAGGTGCGTTTCGGCATTCCCAGACTGACAGCCGCCTTGGCTCTGTCACCGTTGCAGGCCTTCAATCTGGCGCTGATCACCGCCCGCTCAAACTGAGCTACCGCCAGCCTGAGATCGGAAATGGCCTCAAACTCCTGCCCCTCTTCGCTGGGTAATTGCGGCTTGGGCATTTCCGAATCCGTTGCCGGCAAAGACGCAGTATCTATCTCGACACCGTCGGCGGTGAGGGCGCAGGCATAATCCAGCATATTGCGCAGCTCGCGGACATTGCCCGGGTAGCCGTGGTTCTTCAGCCGATTGAGGGCGCTGAAGCGGATGCCGGGGATCTGTCGCTGCTGACTCTGATTGAACAGTGCAATAAAGTGCGCCGCCAAATCGGGGATATCCTCGAGCCGCTCCCTGAGCGCCGGTACCTGCAGTGGAAACTGGCACAAGCGGTAGAAGAGATCGCGACGGAACTCGCCACTGTGGATCTGCTCCTTGAGGTTCACATGGGTAGCGGCCACCAAGCGAAAATCGGCGTAGATTTCCTTGTTGCCTCCCAGTGCCCGGTAGTGCCCAGTTTCCAGTACCCGCAGTAACTTGGACTGCAGATTCAAAGGCATATCACCGATTTCATCTAAAAACAGCGTGCCCTGGTGCGCCTGGGCTATCAGCCCCTGCTTATCCTTGTCGGCACCGGAAAAGGCCCCCTTGGCATAACCGAACAGCTCGGACTCCAGCAGGTTTTCCGGTATTGCGGCGCAGTTGATCGCCACAAAAGGTTTGCCGCTGCGCTCGGAAAAGTCATGTATCGCCCGGGCCACCAGTTCTTTGCCCGTACCCGTTTCGCCCTGCACCAACACAGACAACTGTGAGGCCGCGCCGCGCACTATCTCCTGCCTGAGCTGACTCATGGCCTGGCTGTCGCCCACCAGGTTCTTGCCAAGTTGTTGCATGGCATCATGTTGTTGCTGCTGGCGACGCAGTTCATCGAGCGAGCTCGACAGCTGAGACTGATCTGAATTCTGTCGCAACAGCTTATCCAGCAACTGCCAGTGGCGCATAAACACGGCGGCATATTGCTGCCAGTCCTGACGGACAAGCAGACCACTGCCCTGTTGCTCGGCCAGACGCAGACAGAGGATAGCCCGCACATGACCCTCATGGCTCAGCGGGAAAAGCAGCAGTGCCTGCTCTTTGCCGACCCGATCGCACAGGCTGACAAAACCGCTGTGCTCCTGCCAGTAGGCGAGCCGGGCCTTGTTCAGCAGCATGGCTTCGCCTGTCTGCAACACATGGGCAAACGGATGACGAAAGTCGGTAACCGCCAAACAAAGCGCCTGCAATGAGATCCCTTCACACAGGCCAAGGCAGGACAGTGGCTTGAGTTCCCGACCATCGAAGCCCGGCGCCAGAAACAGATGGTTATCCAGCCCCAGCTCCAATGCCAAAGTCTCGAGAAACTGCTGCAACAGCCCATCAAACTGCTGGCATTCCAGCAATTTTGCCGCCTGTTCCAACCACTGCTCAGTCACCACTATCGCGCCTCTCCGAAGAACTCACCGTCACGGCAGCCCAGATGGATCTCACTGACCTCCTCTTTGGCCGCCAGCTTGTTGAGCAGCGACAGCGATAAGGGCGGCAGTACCTGGCCGTCTATAATGGCTTCAAGCATACGGGCGCCGTTTTCACTGCGGGTCGCGCGGCGCATGATTTCATCCACCAGAGCCTCGTCACAATGCACCTTGGCCTTGTAACGCTCCAGCAAACGCTGCTCCAGCGACGCCAGCTTGTAGTGAATGATCTCCTTGAGCACCTCTTCACCCAGCGGCAGATAGGGCACTATCTCCATTCGCGCCAGCAGCGCAGGCTTGAAGAAGGCCGCCAGTTCAGGGTAAAGCTTGTCGTCCAGCAGCTCTGGCTGGGCGCTGTAGTCCACTATCGTCTGATAGCCCAGGTTGGAGGTCAGGAAAAACAGCACATTCTGGCAGTCAATCAACCGGCCTTCGCCATCGGCCAATTCGCCCTTGTCGAACGCCTGATAAAAGAGGTTCAGCACATCCGGATGCGCCTTTTCCACCTCATCGAGCAGCACTATGGAGTAAGGCATCTTGCGGATGGACTCGGTCAGAATACCGCCCTCACCGAAACCGACATACCCGGGAGGCGAGCCTATCAGCCTGGAGACAGTGTGTTTCTCCTGATATTCGGACATATTGATAGTGGTCAGGAATTGCTTGCCGCCGTAAAGCTGCTCGGCAATCTGCACTACGGTTTCTGTCTTGCCGACGCCACTTGGGCCCACCAGCAGGAAGGCGCCCTTGGGACGTCCGGCGCGGCGCAGGTCTGCCCGGGCGGTGAGCATATTCTTGTGCAGGCGGGCAATGGCCACATCCTGCCCTTTGAGGCTATGCCCCAAGAGCTCAGGCAGATGGGTTATCTTGTGCAGCTCATCGCCACTCATTTGCGATACCGGCACGCCGGTCCAGTCGGAGATGACTGCCGCTATCTGGGCCTCATCCACCTGAGGGTAAATAAGGCGTTGATCGCCACTGATGGCTTCGAGTGGTTCTTCGGCCTGTTGCAGCTCCAGCCGCAGCCCTTCGAGCTCGGCTTCATCGTCACAATCAAGAATGGCGCGTCTCAGGGCCACCACCTGAGTGACTCCGGCCTGTTGCTGCTGCCACAGGGATTCCAGCTCGGCATACTCACTGTCGGCTTCTTCCTGGGCTTGGTGCAGATGATTCAGGCGTTCTTCATCAACCGGATGACCGAGTTTTTTCTGGCGCTCCAGCAGTTCGGTTTCCATATGGCGCTGATGGCGCAAGTTATCCAATGCCGCCAAACGCTTGGGGGTACTGCTGAGGTTAATGGCGATACGGGCACAGGCGGTATCCAGCACATCGATGGCCTTATCGGGCAACTGACGGCCGGAGATATAGCGCGCCGACAGATAAGCCGCCGAGCGCAGGGCGCAGTCCTGGATCAATACATTGTGGGACGCCTCATAGACCCCGTGCAGGCCACGGAGAATATTCACCGCCTGTTCGACACTGGGCTCATCGAGTTTCACCAATTGGAAACGGCGGCTCAGCGCCGGGTCTTTCTCGAAATACTTCTTGTACTCTTTCCAGGTGGTGGCGCCTATGGTGCGCAGCTCACCGCGGGCCAGAGCCGGTTTGAGCAGGTTGGCCGCATCACCGCCCCCTTCCTGATTACCGGCGCCTATCATGGTATGGGCCTCATCGATAAAGAGTATGATGGGTTCGGCCGACTGTTTGACCTCTTCAATAATCGACTTCAGGCGCTTTTCAAACTCGCCCTTGACCGCGGCACCGGCCTGCAACAGACCAAGATCCAGCGACAACAGCTGCACCCCCTTGAGTGCATCCGGGACCCGGCCGTCACAAATACGCAGCGCCAAACCTTCCACCACGGCACTCTTGCCCACACCGGCATCACCAACCACTATCGGGTTGTTCTTACGGCGGCGGCTTAAGATGTCGATCATCAGGTTGATCTCATCATCCCGGCACAATACAGGATCCAGCTCGCCTTTGCGGGCCAACTCGGTAAAGTTGCTGGTGTATTTGGCCAGCGACGATTGGGCCTCATTCAATACTGGCGCGCCGCGCTCGCCCTTGACCATTTGCGATTCGGATGAAGCCTGGGTCAGGGTATTGAATTCCCGTCTCAGGGTTTCGCGATTAATGCTGCCAAGCAGAGTGGCGAGATCCCTTGGCAGGTAGCGCTCGGCCTGCATCAGTGCGGCGGCGAAGATGGCGCCGGATCTAAGTTCCGTCTGGCCAAGTTCAGTGCTTGAAAGCAGCCAGGCATCCTGCAGCAGCTCGACCAGCAGCGGTGAAAATGCCGGATAGGTTTCCAGGCTCTCTTCCCTTGGCAGGGTTTCACCGGCAATTTGCCTTACCTGCTCGGCATCGACTTCGGCGGCCTTGAGCAGCAGACGCACATCACCCAGCGGATTGTCCAGCAGACAAGTCAGCAGGTGCATAAAGGTCACTTCCGGGTTCTGACGGGCAATACAGAGTGATGCCGCCTCTTCCATGGCGAGTTTGGTCACGGCGTTGAGCTTGCCGATCAAGGTAGTGAGTTCAATTCGGATCATCACAGCTTCCTCAATTCAGGATCTGATACAGTTGCTTGAGCACGCCCGAGGACTTGTTCGCCAGGGACAGGGAATAAAACAGAAAGACTATGGTCAGCATCAGGCCGAAACCGGCAAAGACTGTCCAAATAGGCATCTGGCGCCCAAGGCGATAACGGGTGTTGACCACATGCTCTGTGGCCCCGGTCAGCAGTTCCGGTTCTTCTTCCCGGAGGTGGCGCAGGGTTTCATAGAGGCGATTGACTATCTTGTCGAACTCCTCACGGCCGTTGGCCACCACCTTGTAGCGCCCTTCGAAACCCAGGCAGAAACACAGGTAGATAAACTCCAGCAGTTCACGATATTTGCTCGGTTCGGTTTCCAGACGCTGCAGGATGCCAAACACCTTCTCCCCGCCCCAGGTTTCATTGTGAAAACGGGTCAGCAGCGAATGTTCGGCCCAGGCACTGTCGGCGCCCCAGGGGGTATTCATCACGGCTTCATCGATAAAGGAACAAAGCACATAGCGATAGGCCAGCACTTCGGCGCGATCATAGCCCGCCTCGGTGAGCTCGGCCTCGATGGCCATGATGTCATCCACAGTGTTGTGATAGAGCTTTTCCACATCATCCAAGATGGCCAGCTTGCGTACCCGCAACACCATGCCGATAAGAGGAGATGCCGCATCGATAAGTGCATTGAGGCTGTCACCACGCAGTTGAAACCAATACTCTTTATCGGCATTCATGTTCTGCGCTTCGTCATAGAGCAGCTCTTCGACCTGCTCAGGCGATATAGGCTGTTTTTCTGCTTTGATATCCATTTCTTAGCTCCTGATAGCCCAGAATTGCAGTTCGAGTTCCGGGAAGTCCCCCGCCACGTGGAAGGCAAAACCACTGGAATTCACCAGCATCTCCCAGGCCCGGCTGGAACGCTCCAGCTGGAAGTAGGTGTAACCCGCGTGGTAAGGCAACTGCCTTGGGGCCACCGGCAGCGGAGACAGAGGCACACCCGGCAGCTGTAGCGAAATGAGCTCGCGGATCTTCTCCACCGAGGCGATCTTGGTCTGCTGGATAAACAGTTTCTTGAGTTCATCCAGCGGCATTCTGGCGCGCACTGCCAGAATGAAGTCGGCCTGTTTCAACAGATCCGGATCCTGCACCGGCGCCACCATGAGGCCATACTTGCGTTTGTGCAGCTGCAGCGATACTGCCTTGGGCTCAAGCACTATGCTGAGAGACTGGCGCAGAGTCGACATCACCTGAGTGAAGGCCGATACCGGCATATCGTGGTCATAGGCGGCAAACGCCGGTGCCATGCGGCTGTCATCGGTAAAGGTGAACAGCTCGCCACAAACACTGACCAGAGCCTGATACAGGGTTTCCGGATGCAGGGTTCGCGACAGTGACTGATGCTGCAACACAGGCTGCATGCGGTTGAGAGATTGCAGCAACATGAAATCGGCCACATCTGCCACCCCGCCTTGGCTCGGCGAGCCCAGGCGCTGGGCGATATTGCGGGCCCGCTCGCGCATCAGACCGGCCATCTCTCCGAGGAAACGGTGCAAAATCGGCACGGCGCTGACATTGTAATGGCAGGGAATAAAGTTGGGATCCAGCACCACACTGCCGTCGGGACGCTTTTCCAGAATGCGGGCGATGGCCAGCGAGCTGTAGGCGCTGCGATCTTCCTTCTCCAGCATCAATCTGAGCCTGACCGGGCTGACATCAATGGCGGTAAAGTCGCCCTGATGGGTGTGAATGTCCCGCACCTCGTGACGCCGATTGAGATAACGTCCGGCGCCCTGCTCGTCCTGGGCCACTTCGGTAATTGAATCACTGCGCAGCGACAGCGCCAGGTAAACAATCTGGTTGGCCAGTGAGCTGTCGGCCACTTCCAGTGCGTCCGGCAAGACATCCTCTTGAGGGATGTTGAACACAGTGCCGTCCGGCATTACGCCACGGGCACGCTGAATCGCAATGCGACCAAAGCTGAGATACTCGGGGTTGAGTTCAAGCTCGGTGATCCCATAGAGGTAACCGCTGACCGCATTGAGCCTGGCGTCAGTGAGGTATTCCTGATAACGCTGCTGCTGTTGGAAGTGCTGAGGCTTGATAAACAGCCCTTCACTCCATATCACTCTGTTTCTTGAAGACATTGTTATTCCACTTTATCCAGTACTATGTCCTGCTCACTGAAAAACATCAGCAGGTGATATTCACGGCCCATGGGTTTGATCTTGACGACCTTCTTCCATTGGGCGACCTCGGGATCACTGAAATGCGCCATGATGCCTATGTATCTGGTGTCCTCATCGACAGCGAAATGGTCGATAAACTTGAACTGTCCCGGCAGCAGGGTGTAGTCACTGTGGTCGATATAATTGGAGCCGAGCGCCTCTTTGTAATCCGCCTTGAGCGAGTCAAAGTCGGCGGCCAGAAACTTGGAGTCATCTTCCAGCTCGTACACCACCAGCTCCAGCGGCGTGGCATCGCCGGCCGCATTGGGGTTGACCTTATCGAGCGCATACATGCTGTAGGTCAGTTGTGTCGGCAGGTCTTTGGCCTCTCCCACTGGAATGGAAGGATCCCACAGTACCTGCGCCGTTTTCTTGGTGGCATTCCATGCCGAGCTGCAAGCGGCCAGCTGAAGCAAACAAAGCCCGATTAAACCCAGCCTTATCAGTCCCATCAGAATTCCCTTTGCAGTTCCCTGAGTTTCTTGTCATAGGCCTGTTCAAACACTTCCCAGAAGAGTTTACGGAAGCCCTGTTGACGGGATGACGTCAGCTCCTGGTAGTAGTTCTCGTACATTTCCCAGGCCCAGTTATCACCTGGGTTGAGCGCCGACTCGCTCACCTTGCGGTATTGGCTGAAGCGCCTCAGCAAGGTGTCGGGTGAGAAAGACTTGAGGATGTAGTTGAGCGCCTCTGTGATGGCATGCTGTACCGCTTCATTGTGGTGCTCGATGGAATTCAGGCTCTCGCTGATGGCAGCCGCCGGAGACAGGTGCACCGGGCTCTTGTTGTCATCAAACAGAGTGCGGACGGTTTCCTGATAATCCAGCCCCAGTCGCAGCGGGTTATCTTCGATGGGCTGCAGGTTCTTGTTGATCAGATCATAACGGCTGCTTTGCGCGTCCTGATGCAGTGACAGCAGGCCTTTAATGGCGGCCTGCAAAGCAGCGCCCATTTCAATGGCCAGTGCCTGCTGGGTGCCTGTGTCGTTCATATCACCCAACTGTACCCCTAAGCCGCGCAGCATAGGGCCGGTGGCGATATGGGTGCCTTCATCGGCGGGCCAATCATTGCCCAGGCCGTTTTTGACTTCAGATTCCAGTAAGTCCAGTGCATTCTCGTCCATAATATTGTCCATTTTCGCTCGTTTGTTCAGATGAATAGCCGAACCGGTATCGAAGTCCGTGTCGGCCTGGGCGGTAAAATTCTTGCCTTGCCAGTAGAGTTCCTTGGCCAGCAGGGATTCGGCGTTTTCCTGCTCTTTGGTCACAGATTCCTGGTCAAATTCAACGCTTTTGACCGCGGCCTGTTGTTGCCTGTCCAGTGCCAGTAAAGGGTCATCCAGACTGGCATCGGTTTCTTCCTCTTCTTCGGCGGTTTCAGCCTGAATAAGTGAACCGTTCTCAGACTTGAACCATTCAGAAAGCTGGCCGGTTACCGGGTCATCGGCCTGCTCACTGTCGAGCAGCGTCACCCGCACCTTGTAAGGGCCAATGGCGATATGATCGTTCTCATTCAGCCGGGCCTTGCGATCCCGCCCCAGCTCCACGGTGGAGCCGTTGAGAAACACCCGGCCGCAGAGATCTTCAATACAGAAATGACCGTCCAACCAGAGGATGCGACAGAAGTAGTCGCCTATGGTGCGCTCCCTGTCCCTGAGCACCCATTCGCAACCTGGGCCGGCGCCTATCAGGCCGCCGTCCTTGTTCATTCTTGTGTGGGGCACCAGGCCTGACTCCAACAACTGGGAGTTCACCACATTCAACGCAATCAAATTACTCAAGAGGCCAACCTCCCTTTATTGCCTGATTTGAATCAATACGCTCTTGCGCGTGCTATCGCCCTTGCCGAGGAAAGAGGACCATCCCAATTGGCCGCCCTTTTCTTCCCCCAGTTGCAGCAGCGGGGCTTCATCTTCCCTGAGCGTCAGCTCAAGGTCATAGGCCATTTGTTCCCGCAGGATCACTTCCATCACCTTGCAAAGTGGCTGGAACTCCCGCCCGGATGGCAGAAAATCGCGAAAACGCTCTAACGACAGCTCTTCCATACAGAGCACAAACTTGCCGCAAAGATCGCCGACCCGCTCCCCAAGCATTGTGTCTTCCCCCAGCCTGGAATTGGCCATCCCCAAACGGCAACGCTGGGACTCGGGGATCTCCACCTGTCGCAGTTGCCATTGGCGAATGCTCACCTGGGGCAGGTCGAAACAGTGCGCCACTATGCCGGCAACCGCCTGGGGCGAGCGGCTGCGACCGGCGAGCATGCCGGCGTAGGCCAGCATCTTGCACCAGTTGATTGGCGTGTCGCCGCGGATATCCTCGTTGGCCAGTCCCACCAGGGCGTAGACCTGGGCCGAAAAGCTGTCGCTGGCATCGTCCTGAAAACGCACGTAATAACGGTATTTGCGCCACAGGCGATACAACAAGGAAATCAATCTGTTATTAAAGAAATCCAGAAAGTTGCGCCGAATGCCGTCTTCATCGTCGAGCAACATATCCAGCAGGTAACTGGGCAGCGGCGACTGGGCGCCATTGAGACCGAGAAAACAGGTCTCCAGCCGCAGGCGCCCATCCCCCAGAGACTCGAGCATGGAGATATCCGCCGGCGCAAATCCAAGGCTTGGATTGGCGCTGAACTGCAACTCACCGGCCAGTTCCCACTGGGCATCTTCCGGATCTCTGCCTTCCAGCCGGTGCAATAACTCCACCAACTGGAAAAAGCTGTACTCACGGTAGTCCTGCGGCAGCCTGCTGCCACCCGGCTCCGGAAAGGTTATATCAGCGGTTGTTGACCGCTCTGGATATCCCATGTGTACCTTTCCTTGTTATGAGCATTGATAACCACCAACTCATGAAACGAGTTGATGCTGGCGTAGAGGGCAAAAAAGTGGTTCAGCACAGTGCCGAACAGGTAAAGGTCGCCCTCGGAGCCGAAATACTGTTGGTCGAGTACCAGCTCTGTCTTGAGGCCGCGAACCGGCAATCCCCTGACAATTCTTTCGGTCGGCCCGGACTGAATACTGCTGATGCCGTCGAGTCGCATCCGGGTGACCCGCTCGGCTTGTCTGTCGACCAACGCCTTGAAGTCATAGGCGCGGATGATGGAACAGATGGCATCACGGGACAGCAGTGACAGATAGTTGAGCGACAAGTTGGAGATCAGGGTCCACAGCAAACTGCCATCGAGCACAGGCCGCAAAGGGTGGCTAGGCTCGGTGATATTGCTGAAACGGGCAAAGCTTGGCGATGTATCTGTGGCGACGCAGATGTCGCCCTTGCCCAACTTGGTCGGCAGTTGCCGGTTGGAGCAGGTCAGTGTCACCGACACGGCTTCTGTCATGTCCAGGCACTGGGTTTCATCGCTGCGTACGAAAGAAAGACAATGATCCAGGCCGTCGTTGCGCATGCTGTCGCGCACCCGCATCCGGTAATAAAGCGCGGTGCGATTACGGGCGCGCTCCACTTCATGTTGGAAGCTCTCAAACGGCGAATAGATCCGCTGTTGGCCGCGCATTCTGCCCTCATTGGAGTCCAGCCAACCCTGCACCTTGTCGACACTGAAGATTTCAAAGTGAGATGGATGGCGACTGGAAGGCACAATCGGGTATTCGACCCGCTTGCCGTTGAGATCGATAGGATCGGCGTCGTGCTCAAACAGGTTGATAGCCGGAACACAGTAAAGCAGGAAAGTATCCTGACGCACATGCACGTCGGCAGGCAGCGTCTTGGAAAAAGTGAGTTTGAGGCTGAAGTCACCCTTGAGATATTCGGGGATACACTTGGCGATTCCCTTGATATCGAAGAAATGAAACGCCTCGGGGAATGTCAGGTACTCCTGTAGGATCCGATAGCCTTCATAGACGTTTTTCGGATAGGGCAAGATACCGCTGCCGGCTTCAAATCCTACTGACGCAAAGCTGCTGCGCGGCAAGCGATAGCTGCCATGGGCGCCGACAATTTCGATAGAGTCCAGATAATGATTCAACCAAAGATACAGCATCTGGGCACTGTAGCTTTGGCCTCCCAGATAAAACCTGAGGCTTTCCAGCCCCATTTCAAGCAGGGAAAGGTCGCTGTTGTTATCAAAATCCAATTGAATAATAGAAGCTTCCCGGGAATGGGAAGCATCTATATGACGGATTTGCACCGGATAAACATCAACAGGACGACAGGTACGAAAGTGGCAGATCTGCCCTTCAACCGGATGACTGTCCAGCATACAACCGGCCGCAATCTCCTGCCTGTGGGTGATCCCCTTCTCATGCGGATAGAAACGCATGATGGTATGACTGGGAATAGGCCTGAGATAGTTGGGCCACAGCATGCTGATCATCGAGTGAGTAAACTCGGGGAATTCATCGTCAATCTTTTCCCTGAGTCGACCGGTCAGAAAAGCAAAGCCCTCGAGCAAACGCTCGATATCGGGATCAGTGTGGTTACCGTGAAGATAACGCGCCAACTGCGGATGGATATCCGAAAATTCCCGCCCCTGCTCTCTCAAGAAAGCAAGTTCATCCCTGAAGTATTTGTCCTGAGGCACTGCTAAACCACTCTGTATCTGCGACTGTTATCCAATAACAAATCGATCTTCAACTTATCCTTGTTGGAAGCCACTCTGATGCTGCCGTAGATGTGGAACCTGAGGTTCATCGGATTGCCCTCATCGAACAACACGCTGACATCAATATCTGTCAGCCTGGGTTCAAAGCGGCTCAGGCAAGCCTTGATTCCGTTACGCATCCTCAGGCCAAGATCCACACTGCCGGAACTGGCATCATTGAAATCGAACAGTCCCAGTTCAGGACAGCTCTGGCTTTCTCCAATGCGGGTATTGAGAATATGTGAAACATTACGTTTGATGGAATCGACGACAGCATCCAAGCTGCTGTCGCCATATCCACTTTGGCGTTCGGCTCCCAAGCGTTCAAAGAAGCCAACACCAAAAGTTCCGGAGAAATCATCGTTCAACAACGTGATTACTCCTGATCCAAACGTCCTACCAGCGACAGTTCAAAGTTGGCACCCATGTACTTGAAGTGCGGACGCACAGCCATGGAAACCTGATACCAACCTGGATCGCCCTGAACATCCATCACCTCAACCTTGGCGGCACGCAAAGGACGACGGCTACGAACATCTGCCGGTGGGTTTTCCTGATCGGCGACATACTGTTTGATCCAGTTGTTCAGCTCGCGCTCCAGATCCTGACGCTCTTTCCAGGAACCTATCTGCTCACGCTGCAACACCTTGATGTAGTGTGCCAGGCGGTTGATGATCATCATGTAAGGGATCTGGGTACCCAACTTGTAGTTGGTCTCGGCTTCCTTGCCTTCCTTGGTGTTGGGGAACACCTTGGGTTTTTGAATCGAGTTGGCAGAGAAGAAGGCCGCATTGTCACTGCCCTTACGCATAGTCAGGCTGATAAAGCCTTCATCGGCCAGTTCAAATTCCTTGCGGTCGGTGATCAAGACTTCGGTCGGGATCTTGGACTGCAAAGCGCCCATGGATTCGAACACGTGTACCGGCAGATCTTCCACCGCACCACCGCTCTGTGGGCCAATGATGTTAGGACACCAGCGATACTTGGCGAAGCTCTCTGTCAAACGGGTAGCCAGAGCAAACGCCGTGTTACCCCAGAGGTAATCTTCGTGGCTGGCGCTGACATTTTCACGATAGTTAAAGCTGCGAACCGGGTTATCGATTGGGTCATAAGGCACACGCAGCAGGAAGCGAGGCGCCGTCAGGCCTATGTAGCGGGCATCTTCAGACTCACGCAGCCCACGCCACTTGGTGTACTTGGGGCTTTCGAAAGTAGACTTGAGATCCTTGAGATTCGGCAGTTCTTCAAACGAGTCGACACCGAAGAATTCAGGCGCAACTGAAGACAGGAATGGCGCATGAGCCATGGCTCCAACAGCACCAACGTACTGCAGCAGCTTCATATCCTGAGTCGAAGGGGTGAAGGCATAGTTACCGACGATAGCACCGACAGGCTCACCACCGAATTGGCCGTAACCGGCAGAATAAACATGCTTATACAGACCGGACTGAGCAGTTTCCGGTGAAAATTCAAAATCATCCAGCAGCTCGTCTTTGGTAACGTGCAGCAATTCAATTTTGATATTCTCACGGAAATCGGTTCTGTCAACCAACAGCTTGAGGCTGCGCCAGGCTGATTCTATCTGCTGCACCTTTTCATTGTGCAGAATGGCATCCATCTGTTGGCTGATCTTCTTATCCAGCTCAACCAACATCTTGTCGACCAGAGCCTTGTTGACCGGCTCGGCAGTGTTGTCTGTCTCCAGAATGTTACCGATGAAAGCAGCAACACCACGGCGAGCAATGTCATAGCCTTCATCCACCGGCGCCATCCGGGTTTGTGCCATTATCTGATCGAGCAGAGTTGCATTGGCACTTTGGGAAGCGCCTGATGTTTGATTTTGAACATCCATGAATTTTGATTCCTCAATTACACTTGTGTCTATATCCGAGACATAATCCACAGCCTATCTCCATAACGGCTTATATTGGCTTGAATTATTGTTCCATCTGCTGCAATTCACTCAGCAGCTTTTCTCTAGACTCTTCCGTTGCAATTAATTCCTGCAACTTAGCTCTGAAGGCAGGAATATTTCCCAATGGTCCCTTAAGTGCAACCAAAGCTTCACGAAGTTCGATTAACTTTTGAATTTCAGGAACCTGCTCACCGATAGAATCAGGTGAGAAATCTTTGAGGGAATCGAATTTAAGATCAACAGACAACTCAGCACCATCTTCATCTGTCAATTTATTGTCAACTGTCGCAGAAATTGACAGATTGGCTTCTTTCATAACGGATTCAAAATTAGATTTATCAACTTGAACCGTCTTACGCTCTTCCAATTGAGAGTCTTCAGGATGACCCTTAAAGTCACCTAAAACCAACAACTTAAGAGGAAGTTCCATTTCACTCTGTTGATCACCCGTAGAGGGAACATATTTGATGTTAATACGTTCCTTCGGAGCGACTGAACCATCTTTCGCCATGAGATTATCTCCATATAAGATCTTTTACGACTGGTAAGTCCATTTCAAAAGCAGACCTAACTTACAAGCCCAACAAGTTATAGTCAATCGGCGTTTCAGACCTTAGTATAATAGGCGCAATCACATTTACTTAACAAAGGAAACAATAATATTAAAACATATAATACTTTAGTGGGGTGGATATTATCCCAAAAGGCTAAATTTAAGAACATTAGATAATCAAAACTACTTTTTTATAGAGATGGCATGCCATTAAAAAGTCAGTTTCAAAAGCAAAAAGTAAGAGATCTCTTACAGTGAATAAAGAAAGATCCTTGGCCTATTCTGCAAAAGCGGGAAAAAACCAAGACCTAAGTATTAGCGTTTGTTAAATTACAGTAACCGGTCAAAAAACCAAGCCAGAGACCAGAGACTAGAGAGCAGAGAGTCACCAAGCAAGCAAAGGACCGCTAAGGAAGCTACCTATGGGTCCCATACGCGCTCTACATAGGTAAACAGAAGTGGGTGCGAGGCTAGTCTCACCGCGAATGCTATAAACAGTGACCACTTTTCTTTGCCCATTGTTTCCTGCTTTGCCACATCAATCTAGCTGCCCGGCATCTTGGATGGCGGCAGAGGTTCCAAACCTATTCGATACAACTAGAAAAGTGTTATCTCTAAGCAGCCTCGACAAGGAAGTGAGTGGTGCCTGTGATACCCAATAGGAAGCAGCACCTTTTCGCTGGATCTGGAGTGACTTCTTTAAACAGGTAAATACTGCAGGAAGGCCCGAATGGTTAGGGACTCCTTCAAGGCCAAGAGTTCATTATTTGCAGGGATGGGTTGCTAAGATCTCTGCTGAGATATAACTACATCAGCAGAGATCTTATCTTGTCGTATCCATGCTCTTGCTAGTGATAGGCTTCCACATCGTAAATTGCATCGATATAAATAACCGGCGTTATTTCTGAGATAATTTTTTCAGCCTGTTTTTTAGCAACTGAAATTTCAGCATCAGTCACAGGTTCTTCACTCTTATTAAGTCTGTCTATAACCCTAAAGTCGACGTTACTTTCTCTATAATACTTTTCTGCCGCATATATATAGGATAAAGCGACCAGCATTTCATCCCGATTCGTTCCTTTAAGCCACTCTTTCCTATTCACGTGGATAATGGCATCTAAAGAGTTAAAACCTAAATGAAATGCTCTTTTGGCATAATAATTGGCCATCTCAAAACCGATAACCTTGTAAAAAGTCCCCGCCAGCATATCCATTGCCGGTGCAAAGTTATCATTGGCCGCCATTTTGAGTAGAGTCACCACCTTGGCAGCATCGGCTTCACTGAGCTCCCCAGCCTCATAAGCTAGACCATAATCAAATGCCAGACTTACCATAGGCGCATAATACTTCTGCTTGGCCGCTTCAGCCGCCCTGTCGGCATCCATGGAGGCGGCATAACGACTCAGTACATCATCTGGATTGGCTTGCAAGCACTGCTGGAAAGCTTCCCGCGCCTTGTCCGCCCAGGCATCATTGCAGTAACTGCCCAGATACCATTCACAATCCTGAAGGGTTTCTCCCGCCGGTACCAAACGCCGCATCGCATAGGGGTTTCCTTGCTGAGCCGCTTTGTTAATCCACTCTACAGCTGAAGCAGTACCGTATACACCGGCGCCCATATTGGTCAGTCCATACCATAACATGGCACCTATGTTCCCTTCCTCAGCCATCTTACCGAAAACCTCAACGGCAATATCATCCTTACCCTCCTGCAACGCCTTTAAACCTACAAACAAAGGATCACCGGGTTTGATCAAGCTACTGGCATAGATATCCGGATTGGGCTGACTCTCGGCTGCCAAAGCCAGTAACTCGTCATTATCAATAATCGCAGCATGGGGGCTGGGTTGTGCACTCTGGCCGCCATATAACCACAGCCCGAGCAAACATATCGATAACACCAGTGTTGCAATGATTAATTTATGGGTTTTACTAAATTTTGAACTTTGCATCTGCACTATCAAAACAAGCCCTCTATTTTCTTTGTTCTGGAAGGGGGAAGCAGGGTATCCAACTCAGTCAGACTCCAAGTTCTTTGCTTGAACGTGCCATTCCGCCGACGTTCGAACATGGCCAGGTTTTCTGCTTCACTCACGGATTCTTGCAAAGTCCGGTATTTTTGGCTATCGGGAGCGACTATTTTCCATCGACCATAGCCTCCCCCCTTCCTACTTGAAGCTGCAGCGGTGTTGGCGACGTTCAATCACCCCAATCACATAGTGTATCTATGCTCATGGCGATTCACTCACTTGCCGCCTAGCTGCAGCTCCAATTAGTTTGGGGGTAACATCTCTGATGTCAGATAACAGCCATAGGCACTCTTACGACTTACCTTTGCTTTGCCATTGAGGCCTGACCCTGGCTAATTCCATGAGTTGGTGATGCGAATAGCTAAGATCTCAGCTGAGATATAGTCTTGTATTGCCGCATCCATGCTCTTGCTAGTGATAGGCTTCCACATCGTAAATTGCATCGATATAAATAACCGGCGTTATTTCTGAGATGATTTTTTCAGCTTTTTCTTTAGCTTTGGATTCTTCTTTGCTTGTAAGTATGTACTTATTATCTTCCAAACGATATTTTATAAGCATTAAGAAACGATCTTCTCTAAAATAGTTTTTAGCAACATAAGCATATGGCAACAATGATTTCAGTTCATCTATATTTCCGGTAGAATCAAATGACCTCCGCCCTTCCACATAAATAGATACAATTGAGTTATACCCTAACATCAGTGCTTTCTCAGCATAAAACAATGATTCTTCCTTCCCCAAGTATTTACTGAATGATGCAGATAGCATATACATAGCTGGCGCAAAATTATCATTGGCCGCCATTTTGAGTAGAGTTACCACCTTGGCAGCATCGACTTCACTGAGTTCACCAGCCTCATAAGCCTGACCATATTTCAGCGCCAGCTTGACCATAGGGGCATAATACTTCTGCTTGGCCGCTTCAGCCGCCCTGTCGGCATCCATGGAGGCGGCATAACGACTCAGTACATCATCGGGGTTGGCTTGCAAGCGCTGCTGGAAAGCTTCCTGCGCCTTGTCGACCCAGGCATCGTCGCAGTAACTGCCCAGATACCACTCACAATCCTGAAGGGTTTCTCCCGCCGGAACCAAGCGCCGCATCGCATAGGGGTTTCCGGCCATAGCAGCCTCATGGATCCATTTGTCTCCACCAGATAGAACACTGGAACGCAAGACCGTCATACCATACCATAACATGGCATCACTGTTCCCTGCCTCGGCCAGCGGTAAGAGTGCCTTTTCGGCCAAATCCCTTCTCAGCGACTGCAACTCATATAAACCTTTGAATAAAGGATCACCGGGTTTGACCAAGCTACTGGCATAGATATCCGGATTGGGCTGACTCTCGGCCGCCAAGGCCAGTAACTCGTCATTATCAATAATCGCAGCATGGGGGCTGGGTTGTGTACTCTGGCTCCCAAATCGCCATAGCCCGAGCAGGCATATCAATAACACTAGTGTTGCAATGATTAATTTATGGGTTTTACTAAATTTTGAACTTTGAGTTTGCACCATCAAAGCAAGCCCTCTATTTTCTTTGTTCTGGAAGGGGGAAGCAGGGTATCCAACTCAGCAAGGCTCCAAGTTCTTTGCTTGAACAAGCCATTCCGCCGGTGTTCGAACATGGCCAAGTTTTCTGCCTCACTCACGGATTCTTGCAGAGTCTGGTATTTGCAGCTATTGGGAGCAACTATTTTACATCGACCATAGCCTACCCCCTTCCTACTTGAAGCTGCAGCTGTGTTGGCGACGTTCAATCACCCCAATCACATAGTGTACCTATGCTCATGGGGATTCACTCACTTGCCGCCTAGCTGCAGCTCCAATTAGTTTGGGGGTAACATCTCTGAGTCAGATAACAGCCATAGACACTCTTACGACTGACCTTTGCTTTGCCATTGAGGCCTGACCCTGGCTAATTCCATGAGTTGGTGATGCGAATAGCTAAGATCTCTGCTGAGATATAGTCTTGTCTTGCCGCATCCATGCTCTTGCTAGTGATACGCTTCCACATCGTAAATTGCATCGATATAAATAACCGGCGTTATTTCTGAGATGATTTTTTCGGCTTGTTCTTTAGCTGCAGAAATTTCATCTTCAGTGAGTGGTGAATTCAATTCTCTTGCATGATACTGTATAAGCATTACATATGAATCATCCCTAAAGTAATCTTTAGAAACATATACATAAGGAAGGAGCAACAAAATATCTTCTCTCCCAATTACATTATCACCGTATCCTATATATGCTGCATAAATAGAACGAATAGCATTAGAATTGTATCCCAGTGCCAAGGCCCTCTTGGCGTAAACCAGTGCTTCATCCTGACCAATGTACTTTCTAAATGATGTGGATAACCTATACATAGCTGGCGCGAAGTTATCATTGGCCGCCATTTTGAGTAGAGTTACCACCTTGGCAGCATCGGCTTCACTGAGTTCACCAGCCTCATAAGCCTGACCATATTTCAGTGCCAGCTTGACCATAGGGGCATAATACTTCTGCTTGACCGCTTCAGCCGCCCTGTCGGCATCCATAGAGGCTGCATAGCGACTCAGTACATCATCAGGATTGGCTTGCAAGCGCTGCTGGAAAGCTTCCCGCGCCTTGTCCGCCCAGGCATCGTCGCAGTATTTACCTAAATACCACTCACAGTTTTGCAGGGTTTCTCCCGCCGGTACCAAGCGCCGCATCGCATAGGGGTTTCCTTGCTGAGCCGCTTTATTAATCCACTCTACAGCCGAGGCTGTACCGTATACACCGGCGCCCATATTGGTTAGCCCATACCATAACATCGCATCTGTATTTCCATCCTCGGCCATCTTACCGAAAACCTCAACGGCAATATCATCCTTACCCTCCTGCAACGCCTTTAAACCGGCAAACAAAGGATCGCCCGGCTTGACCAAACTACTGGCATAGATATCCGGATTGGGCTGACTCTCGGCCGCCAAGGCCAGTAACTCGTCATTATCAATAATCGCAGCATGGGGACTGGGTTGTGCACTCTGGCCGCCATATAGCCACAGCCCGAGCAAACATATCGATAACACCAGTGCTGCAATAATTAATTTATGGGTTTTATTAAATTTTGAACTTTGAGTTTGCACTATCAAAACAAGCCCTCTATTTTCTTTGTTCTGGAAGGGGGAAGCAGGGTATCCAACTCAGTCAGGCTCCAAGTTCTTTGCTTGAACGTGCCATTCCGTCGGCGTTCGAAAATGGCCAGGTTTTCTGCTTCACTCACGGATTCTTGCAGAATCTGATATTTTTGGCTATTTGGATTAATTATTTGGGCAGTGACCATGGCCTGTAATCCTTCTGAGGTCAGATAACAGCCATAGACACTCTCGCGGCGGACCTGTGGTTTGCCATCGCGACCAATCCCTGGCTCATCCCATTCGTTGGAATACCAAGTCATATGCTGACATAAGAAAAAGCTTAATGAATTGAACTTATTGAACGAAATAATTTGAGCAGAATCTTCTTCATAGTTAGCTTGAACTATAAATGAAGCCAATTTCAACCAGCTATCTAGCACTCTTTGCCAACGCCTGAGATAGGAGGCGGCCTCCTGGCCCTCCTTCACTCCCATTAACTCCAGCGCCTTGGTAAATTGGCGGCGGCGCAATACAACCTCCCTTGTATCGTCTCCCGGTTGCAGTTGCTGCATAATAAACAACAATGCTTCGACCTGAATGCCACTACTCTTGCCCCCAGGCATTGCAATCAAGGCATCAAAGAGCGGCGCCAAAGATTCTGGAGGTAGATTAAGCAACCAACTCTGCATTTTTTTCTGCTTGTCCACCTTCAAAATATTTTTAGCGATGATAGGCGCATAATCTTCCTGAGTCGACTTATGCAGCCAATCTGCGTAAACCCTTGGAGGGAATAGTAATATATCGGCCAGACTGAGCCCTGTGGCGATTGCCAAGGTCAATCTTTGGTTGAGTATATAAAAAAGCTTGGAGTCTTCATCGTCAAAGACGGCCAAGCGACTAAAGCCACTCTGCTTTAGCATGTTCAACAAACAGCCAACAAAAAGATCTGTACTGAAAGGGTCGATTGCAATATTCAAGCTGCCCTTTACCCCAGGGCCACAAACGACCTTGGCGCCGACGACCAAGAAGAAACAACCCGCGTCATAGCCCAAACGAAATGTCCCTTCAACACCAATACCTATCCCTGCAGCGCCGCCGGCAGTTATTGAACCGAGCTTTCGCCACTGATTGGTGTTTAATTGCTCCTTATATTGCTTCGTCTCTTTCGCTTCCTTCTCTTGCTTCTTATCAAGAACATCGGAAGACATTGGGGGTTTCCAATGAACTTCTCCTGTTACCGTGCCGCCGACCTCAGCACCGGCAAACAATTCAGCCGTGGCCCCAACTTGGGCGGCCCCTTCAAGATTAACCTTTTCCGGATTCCAAGCCTCTGTTTTTGAGCGATTATAGCCTGAGGGTCGAAATGCCGAGCCTCTAACGCCTATCTCTTTCTTATCTGAACTGGAACCTATGCTGATGTTTGTGGCCAAATTCAAACTGGCTGCTATAAGGCCGTATGTGGTTACCTGTAGCCAAAAACAAATTTCACCGGCTTGATACAGTTGCTTGACTTCACTACCTGAACCTGACTTGCGCGCAATATAGGGAAAATCAAGCTGTAACCCTTTCACTGGCATGGGGTTATAAGGCACATAAGCGTTCCCAGGAGCCTTGTTTCCCAAAGGAAACCAGGCACTGAAACCCAATTGTGCTCTGGCCAGATCCAGAGATAGATTAAGCGCAGTGTCTCCACTGAGTCTTTTGGCTACTTCAGAACCTTGGATAGCCAACCCCGGAGCCGTTAAAGAACTGGTTGCCGATGAGGTGAAACGCATAAGTTGGGCATCGGCGGAAACAGTATAGCCATCCATACTGGTGTTGGATTGGTAAGCCCAATCCTTGCCCAGTAAAGAATGCTCATTTTGAAAATGAATCAAGGACATATCAAGAGAAAGTTGTTTATTCTCAGAAATTTGATTCATAAACTTCTTGTATGCATCTTTAGGCAGTCGGACTTTTGTCTGTTTGACTGTCTCGGCCACATCCTTGGGAAATTGGTTCAGCTTAGGTTCTTTCTGCTGCGCTTCAGCCGCATTTAATTCGTCACGCTCCTCCTTGGATTCAACCGCTTTGGTTGAGGCTGATAAGGCCACCCGCTGAGAAATGTCTTTAACATGCCCCTTGCCTGAACTAACCAGGTGCTTTTCCGAGGATGCGGGTAGCAACCAAGATGGGGTTCTGAGGTAGAAAGGGGTACCTTCATCTCCTTCTGAGAGCAGATAACATTCAACAACCCTGAGATCATTGTTATCAGGCAGATTCATTATCATGCCCGGGTGCTTTACGGCAGGTCTCCAGTCTTCAAAATTCCAAAGCACTGAATAGGATTCCTTGTTGACTTTCTTACTGATATTGCTCACATCGCCCTTTTGAGCTCTGGAGTTTGCAAGCGTCTTCCAGTAATCCATTCGAACTTTACAGGCTTTCTTGATTAACAAAGGTTTTTCAAAGAAATCCGGAATGGATTCCAGTTTTATCTGCCGTAGGTCTTTAACTTGCTTCTCCCAAAAAGCATCCAGCTTAATATCCAGAGCTACCGTATCCCAATAGCCCCACTGAAAACCGCCACTCTCCATGAAAGCCTTGAGCCAGACATAGTCATCCGATTGCTCAAAATGCTTTTGTTTTCGATCCTTCTGTAACAGTTCAAAAAGAAGTTCTACCTGTTCATTATTCAGTTCATCATTACCCCAAAATGATGAACGCCGAACATTAATAACAGCATTATATTTTTTTGAATACTGCCTATATGAAGAAAACATTTCTTTATATAGATTATTATTATTCAACTCTTCTAATGTAAGACATTGTTCCTTGAGGACCATACCGGAAAGATTAAACATCAAAAGATTCCAGTAAAAACCATATTTCCTAGCATCATAGCCTAAAGAATCACTAAGGCTACTTAATTTAGACCAGGAAATTTCTGGCTCATTAAAAATATCATCATACTGAAAGAACTCTTCTCCCCAGAAATAGTTAAATGTTTTAGCAGCCTCACTATCACTTTGGGAAATTAATGACTTATACTCAAATCCCAAGGTGCGTTTCAGGCTGCTGACATAGAGACCTATATTCTTCTCTTTATCACTGGTAAAGTAATTTAAATTTTCATCATAAATAAACTTAGTGCCATCATCGGTTTCCCAACCATTGGCCTGTTTTTTGGCTTTATCTTCCAGCTTTTTGCATTCAGCCAACACATATTCTTTCAGTTCTAATTCAATTTTTTTTCTGGCCTCGCCCAAGACATATTGGGTATTCAAGCTATCCAAAGAGCCTGATGGGTAATGATTAGCCGCTCTTACGCGCAACTCAACCTCACTCTTGATAAAAGAATGTTTAGCCAGCAACTCAAAGCCTACGCTGCGGGCATAATCATCCAACTCATTAAGTTCAGCCTTTACCCAGAGTCCCAGCCCTTGGGTCCATTTGAGCAACCATAATGTTTTGTACCTTTCTTTATCTGCCGCATCAGAAAGAAATATCTCATACGGTAAATAGTCATAACGAGAGAGCAACCCAAGCTCATTGAGCTTTTGCAGCATCTTTTCATTAAAGTCGGGCGCATTGATATCCATGTCACTGAGCTGCAAATGCTGTCTTTCTTGCTTGAGTCTTTCTAACGCTTCAGAGGTCAGGGCATACCAATAGCGCTTCCCATCCTTTGGATGATTTGGCACATAGAGTACGTCTTCATACTCCACATAGGCACCTTCACAGGTTGTAATTCCTTTTCCACAGGCCCCATCCTCTGGAGGCTTAACGGTAGGCAGATGCTTGTTGACGTCAATAGGTACGACTTCATACTTCCAACTGATGAATTTATTCTGCAGCTCCAGAGTATTCATGTTCGCCAATTCGGCATAATCCATTTTGTGATAGTCGGCCAACATTCTCAGGCATTCATCCTGGACGTTTTGGCAGGCCCTAAGTGCCAAGTTATCTTTATGATTCATTTCACTAAATCCATTTACTAAAAACGGCTGAATTAAAGCTATAGCTTTCAACGGCTTTGGGTGTGTGTTTCAGAGACCTGATTTCGCCCTGCTGTGAGGCCCACCAAAGCGCCGAGGCTGGCCCCAGAAGGGTGTCCCTGTCATCGGCATCCAGTTCAGAGTACAAGGGGTCCAGCGTTTGATTGCTGTAATATCTGAAGATGGTCTGGCGCCCCAGGATCCTGGGCTGTAACAGGGCCAGCAAGTGTTGTTTCAGTGTGTCGAACGCCCCAGCCTGGCTGCCAAAAATCACCGCCGAGCTGCGCCAGAGGGAGTCATTTTGCCATATGGGCAACAGGCTGCTGTCGTGGCGCAAACGAAAGATGACCGGGCTCTGTGGCATCAGGTAGGCAAATGGACTATTGATGAAGAGATCGGCCAATTCGGGAGCCGCTTCATGTTGATAAGCCAGCTGCATCACCTTGGGATAACGAATTTTGTCGGTCAGCATCCAATATTCGACACCGGCCAATTCAGGCAGTAACTCACTCATGGCCCATTACCCCTTGTGCTTCAAGCAGGGGCAATCTTCCAGAGGACAACTGCCATCGGTTTGCTTTTGGCACAAGCGAGCCACGGCGACATTGTTGTAGGAGAGCATTTCCATGCTGGCGGGAGCCAATTGTAGAGGTAAGGGATTAGGAAGCTCAGCAGCGGCCACTTCTCCCGGAAGCTCCGGCGCTTTACCGCCATAACCACTGCCTGATGCCGCGCCGCCGCCGGCATTAAGGTTGATCCCTGGGCCGGAAAGATGCACCCCGGCCGGGTCCACTTTGACAAAACTGCCACCGGCTTTGACCGTGATTTCAGAGGAAGACTCCAACACCACCTTTTGCCCCGCCTTGATATGAATTTCATCACCGGTTTCATTGACCCACACGGAGCCGGCTTTTAGATGTAAGCAGCCATCCACTATTAGGCTCTTATCACCCGTTACCTGCTGACGGGACTCGCCCAACACTGTCAGGTGGTCGTTGCCGCCGATGCGGCTGCGCCTTTCATTGTCCACATCCAGGTGGCTGTCGTGCTTGATATGCTCGTGTCTG
>NZ_JAPEHY010000045.1:0-30964 GCF_028823715.1 Shewanella sp. K8 | reverse complement strand
TGTGCAAGCCACTCTCTACAAAAGAGAAGGCCACGAGGACTTATTCGCACCTTCCCTAATACGTTGATGGATGATAAAAAATGAATAATAAAATCACACTGACGGCCATCAGTTTTCTGGCCAACTTTATCATGGCGGGTTTCGCCTCTCAGTTCGGTATGTTGATAGAGCCGATTGCCACCCGCTTCGGGGCCGATGTCAACGATGTGGCTTCTATCTTCTCACTGCTGAACGGCGGCGCCCTGGCGGGGACTGTTGTGGCCTTTTTGTTGATTGAAAAGGTCGGTATCAAGCCGATGACACTGCTGAGCTATGCCGTCATCTTCCTGTCGGCGCTGGCACTGCATTTTGGCTCTTCGCTGACAGTGGTCATGGTGGCCATGACGCTGGTGGGCCTGTGCGGCGGCATCGGCCTGTGTATCGCCGGTACTCTGGTGGTGTCCCTGTGGCAAGAGCGAATCCAGTCCACCATGTTGGTGGTGCAGGATGCCACCTTTAACGTGGCCGGGGTGGTGTTTCCGCTGATCACCACTTATGCGCTGACACACTCACTGGCCTGGAGTTACAGCTATCTGGCGGTAGGCCTGGTGGCCTTGCTGACCCTGGCACTGGCGGCCTTCACCTCATTCAGCCGGGTGCAGGGCCAGGGTGAACAGGCGCAGTCCGCTCAGCGTTCCGAATGGAACTTCGGCATTATCAGCGGCGGTCTGGGACTGTTTCTGGGCATGTTGGCGCTCTATACCTTCCTCACCTGGGCGCCTATGTTTGTGAAACAGAAGTTTGAGATCCCGTTTGAAGAGGCGGGCAATATCATCACCCAGTACTGGTCGGCGGCGTTGGTGGGCGCCTTGATCTCAACCCTGATAGTGACCCGGATGCAGATCCGCCACTTCCTGTTGATGATCATCTCGTTGGCACTGCTGCTCACCAGTTGGATTGTCAGCAGTGGCGATCTGGAAACCCTGGGATACCTGACCTATGGCTACGGCTTTGTCTGCGCCGCGCTGTATAACGCCTTTATCGCCTATGGGGTTTCCTTTGTGAAACAAGCCAGTAGCCGCAATGTGTCCTTCATTTTGATCAGCGGCAGTGCCGGTGCCATGTTCAGCCCGGCGATCAGCTCGATGGCGGAAAAGATAGTGGGCTTGCAGACCGTCATGTACGCCATTCCTGTGCTCTATGGGGTGATCTTGCTGATGCTGCTGGTGTCCAATTTTGGCTTTAAGCGTCAGGCCGAGGCGGCTTTGGCCTGAGCCACTTCTCAATCAATAGATAGGGGAGCTAAAGCTCCCCTTGCTCGACCAAAGCCTGCAGCGCCTTGAGATCCATAATCTCCAGCTTGCCCTTGCTGCGCCGAACCAACCCGGCATCTTCCAGAGATTGTATCGCCCGGCGGTAGACTCTGGCGGTAGTGCCGAACCGCTCGGCCTCCAGATAGCCCTTGTTGAACCCAGATACCGGCAGATCGTCCAGCTGTTGGTGGTAGAGGTCGTAGGCAATGTTGTAGCTGATGGGGTAGAGCATTCGCCGGGTGAAGATGTCCACTGTGTCCTGATAATCTATGGCGATGGCACTGGCGAAAAACAGCGCCAGCCTGGGGTGCTCACCCAGGGCTTGTTGCAGCTTGTCGGCGGGAATAATGCCGCAGGTCAGGGTGGTTTCTGCCAGAATATCCAACTGACAGGGATACTGGGTGAAAAACTCCATTTCACCGAATAGCTGCGAGTCGCATTTCAGGGTGCCAAGTTGAAAGTTGCGGCCGTTGCGGGCGCTGTAGCTCATGGCGATTTTGCCACTGGGCACCAGTACCAGTTGATTCAGCTTTTGCCCCTGTTGCATCAAGGCCTCTCCCGGCGCAAAGCGGCGCTGCTCGCTGACGCAGCTGAGCAATACCCGCTCCACCAGAGGGTAGTCTGATTGCCACTCCTGGGAGTATCTGCCTTGGGTAAGAGGTTTGAGCTGCATCTTGGGGTCGCAAACTGTGGCTTGGTGGGTTTGATTATCCTGCCAATAGCGCAGATGGCAAGCAAGGATTGGTTACGGTAGCGGTTTCAGGATTGACCTTTGTCGTCAATCATGGAACCCTATCGGCATTCTTGGGCCATACAGAGCAAAGTGCAGCATGGGGTTTTCACTCGGTGTTAACCGCTTTTCCCTCAAAGACAGGGCGCTGGTGTCATTGATCATCAGTCTGCTGGTGATCCTGCTCTGTTTTGGTCAGCAGCTTTCGCTGTTTGGTTCCTGCCTGCTCAAGGCCCAGCATCAGCTGACGCAACTCGGCGTTGATACTGCGCCGACTCACGCCAATGATGCGGGCAAGGCGCAGCTCAATGAAGAGCCCTGCCATCTGTCTTCCCATATGCTGAATCTGCAACCTGTGGTACTGCAACTGGGACTCACGGCCCTGTTGCTGTTTCTGCTGTTGCTCAACTGGCTCGGCAGTACCCGGCCTTTCAGTGTTTATCTCTCCCATCCCATAGTCTCCAAACGAAGGCGACACTCAGTGTTGTGCGTGTATCTGGAATGAAAACATCCTGAACTTTTGCCGGTTAACACCGGGTTCTGATGTTTTATTTTGGAGCTAATTTCATGTATTTAAAAAGAATATGGCATGCCTTCGCGGTATGTCTGATGCTGCTCAGCCAAGTTGCATTGGCAGAGCCGCTGAGCAGTGGCTGGCTCAAGCACCCGGATCATCCTCCGGTTAAGGTGCAACTGACGCTGGCCGATGTCGATGCCGGCCAAGTCGGTGAGCTCAACGCCTTGCTGGATGTGGCCCTGAGCGGCGACTGGAAAACCTACTGGCGCGCGCCGGGGGAAGGCGGGATCCCGCCGACCCTGGACTGGTCTGCCTCGGAGAATATTGCCGCGGTCGACTGGCACTGGCCCTTGCCGCAGCGCTATGTGTTGCAGGGCATAGAAACTCTGGGTTACAAGGGCGATACCTTGTTTCCACTGACTATTCGCCTCAAGGATCCCGGGCAGCCGTTTCGGCTCAAGGGCACCCTGACCCTGTCTTCCTGCACCAATGTCTGTGTGTTGACCGATTACCCTGTGGAGCTGAGCGGTCAGGCCGCCGGGCTTAAGGCCGATGACGGCTTTTTGCACCAGTGGGGCGAGGCGATGGCCAAGGTGCCACAGGGCAATGGCGGCGCGGTATTGCAGTCGATTGTCTGGGATGAAAAACAGCAGTTGCTGCAACTGGCTATAGAAGCCGCAAGCCCCTGGCAACAGGCAGATCTGTTTCTGTTCGGCGAGGATGAGACAGTCAGTGAGCTGATCTTCTCCCGGCCGCAGATCCAGATAGATGGCAAACGGCTGACCGCCACTTTCGGGGTCAAACATTGGCTGGGAACGCCAGAGCTGGAGGGCAAGCCGCTGCTGATCCATCTGGCCGACACACACCTTTCGGCAGAACTGAGCGGTGCCATCGCCACAGGCCATGTTGCCAAGCCGCAGCCAAGCCTGCCGCTGTGGAGCCTGTTTTTGATGGCGCTGGCCGGTGGCCTTATTCTCAACATCATGCCTTGCGTATTGCCTGTGCTGGGCATGAAGGTGCACGGGGTCATGATGAGCAGCCAGGGCAGTCGCAGTCAGGTTCGCGGCCATTTTATGGCTTCGGCGCTGGGTATTTTACTGTCCTTCTGGTTGATTGCCGCCGGTCTTAGCTTGCTGAAGTTGTCCGGTCAGTCGCTGGGCTGGGGGATACAGTTCCAGCAGCCCTGGTTTATCGGCTTTATGGTGCTGCTGACCTGGGGCTTCGGCCTCAACCTGCTGGGGGTGTTTGAAATCAACCTGCCTTCCAAGTGGCAGACCCGCCTGGCCGGAGCCGGTGATGATTCGCGCCTTGGTCATATGCTGCAGGGGATGCTGGCCACGCTGCTGGCTACGCCGTGTACCGCGCCGTTTCTTGGTACTGCGGTGGCCTTCGCCCTCGGCGCCGACTATCCCATGCTGTTTGCCCTTTTCAGCGCCATGGGGCTGGGGATGGCCTTGCCCTGGTTGATGTTGGCGTTGTGGCCGGCGTTGGCGCAGCGTTTACCCAAGCCCGGGCGCTGGATGAACTGGGTCAAGCCTGTGTTCGCGCTGATGATGTTGGCAACCTGTCTATGGCTGCTGAGTCTGCTGCAAAGCTTCTTCTCTGTTGCTGTCATCTTGGGGCTGGGCGCCTTGATGTTGTTGCTGACACTGGGACTGCTGGGCAAGCGTTACGGCACTCAGGTAATGGTGTATGCCATTGGCGGCAGTTTTCTGGTTGCCAGCTTGGCGCTGGGGGTTGGTTATCTGACCCGGGATGCCTGGGTCAGCCCTTTGCCTTCGGATCACCATTGGCAACCGCTGAATTTGGTGCAGCTTAAACAGGCGGTCGATGAGGGCAAGACAGTGTTTGTCGATGTCACGGCCGACTGGTGCATTACCTGTCAGGCCAACAAGGTGGGGGTGCTGCTGCAAAACCCTGTCTATGATGCCCTCGGCGATGACAGAGTGCTGCTGATGCGCGGTGACTGGACCAAGCCCAGTGAAGAAATTACCGCCTATCTCAAGGCCAATGGCCGCTTTGGGGTACCTTTCAATCAGGTCTATGGCCCGGGAACCCCCGCCGGTAAGCCATTACCGGTAATCCTCAGCAGTGATGGAGTATTGGCGGCCTTGGCCGAAGCGGAGAGCAGACAATGACCCAGGAAAATAAACCGGCCCACAAGGGGCTTAAATGGCTCAAGACCCTGCTTGGCTATGGGCTATTCATTCTGGTGGTGAGTGTTGCCCTCGATGCCTTTCGCAGCCGCGAGATGCCGGAAACCCTGCCGCTGCAAACGGTTCAGAGCCTGGCCGGCAGTCAGCTGGATATTGCCGCCATGAGTATGGAGCGCCCGGTCATCCTGTACTACTGGGCCAGCTGGTGTGGCGTCTGCCCCTTGGTGTCCGGCACTGTAGATGGTTTCAGTGACAGCGAGCAGGTGGTGACTGTGGCGCTGCAATCGGGCAATAACACCCAGGTCAAGCGGTACCTGCAAAACAAGGGTTACGGCTTTGAGGTGGTCAATGACCCCAGCGGCGCCTTGGCGCGCTCCCTTGGAGTGTCGGCGACACCGACGCTATTGTTTATCTATCAGGGCGAAATCCGCAGTAGCACCACAGGAGTCACAAGTTGGCCGGGGATCTGGCTGCGACTCTGGCTGACAAAAATGAATTTAATTTGAGGAATAACAAGATGAAGTATTGGATAGTATTGAGTGCCTGGCTGCTGGCGGCCAGCGGCAGTTTACAGGCGGCAGAGCAGAAGTTGAGCCAACAAGAGGAACAGCAACTGGGGCAGATCCGCAGCATTTTGGTCAAGCATCCGGAGATCATTCCCGGCGTGCTCGGCAGCATAGAGTCTTATGTGGAGCAGCGACAGTTGCAGCAGCAAGCGCTGGCCAAGCACAAGGACTGGCTGTTCAACAACCCGCAGATGCCGACCATGGGCAGCAGCAAGCCTGAGTTGCAACTGGTGGTGTTTACCGACTACAACTGCCCCTACTGTAAGCGGATGGAACTGGAATTTGCCAAGCTTTTAAAGGAGTTCCCAAACTTACAGGTGGTCAATGTGTTTGTACCATTGAGGCAGATAAAGGCCCAGGGCACTGAGCTTTCTTCCGGCGCCTTTGCCCTCGAGGTTTGGCAGCAGGATCGCAAGGATTTCCCCCGGGTACATGAACTCTTGATGGCCAAGAATGGCATGCACACAGGGAACTCACTGCAGCAGGTCGCCAAGGCCACGGGCACAGAACAATACCTCAAGCCCAGCTCGAGCGCCGACGAGTTGATGCATACCAATGTGAGAGTCTTCTCTGAACTGGGCTTTGGAGGCACGCCGACACTGCTCATAGGTGATGAAGTGATCCCCGGCTATATCGACTATGCCACCCTCAAGGCCGTGGTACAGCAGGTGCTGGAGCGCCAAGGGTAATTGGCTTGCGGCCGTTATCGCCTTTCTGGGATAATTGGCCGTCGCCGGGGCGAGCGCCCCGGCTTTCCCCGCACAGATGATTAAGAGTCGAGATGAAACACGTAAGCCTGCAGCTGACCGAAGACGGGTCACATACTCTATTTAATGCCGAGCTCAATGAGACCTACCACTCCCACAAGGGGGCGTTGGCCGAATCCCGTTATGTGTTTATCCACGCCGGGCTCGAGCAGGTGTTGCAGGACTTTGACCATCTGGCGATTCTGGAAGTGGGCTTTGGCACCGGGCTCAATGCCCTCATGACCCTGGGTAAGGTGCTGGAGCTGACAAAGGCGCGTCAGCAGAGTGGCTTGGCGCCGCTGCCGGTGCGCTATGTCACCATAGAGCCTTATCCCTTGTCCGCTGAGCTGATTGAAGGGCTGAACTACAAGGGCATGCTGCCCGGCTGGTATGCGCCGCTGTTCGATGCCTTGCACGCCGCCCCCTGGGATCAGGATGTGGAAGTCATGCCGGGTTTTGTGTTGCGTAAGGTCAAGGGCAAACTGGAGCAGCTCGAGTGGCAGGGCGAACCCTTCAACTTGGTGTATTACGATGCCTTCGCCCCCAGCAAGCAGCCGGATGTATGGGCGCTGGATAACTTCAAAAAGTGCTATGGGTTGCTGGAGCAGGGCGGCTTATTGGTGTCTTACTGCGCCAATGGCCAGTTCAAGCGAGATCTCAAGGCCGCCGGTTTTCAGGTTAAAGCTTACCCGGGAGCCCTGGGCAAGCGCGAGATGACCCGCGCCTGGAAGTTAGACCCGCTTTAAGCTGCGACGCAGGCCGGGCAAGGCCTCCAACGAGCACAGCAGCAGCCCGGCCCAGATGAGGGAGAAACTCACCAGTTTCACCTCGTCAAACACCTCACCAAAGATGACTACCGCCAGCAAAAATTGCAGGCTGGGCTCAATGTATTGCAGCAAACCCACCATGGACAGACTCGTGTATCTCAGCGCCAGGCTGAATAGGATCAGCGGCGCCAGCGTCACGGGCGCCGAGCCGATATAGAGCATAATGCCTTCGCTGCCGCCAGCCAGTGCGGCGCTTTGCTCTGTGGCCAGCAGATAACAGAGGTAGCCCAAAGCAAAGGGAGTCAGCAGCAGTGCTTCCAGGGTAACCGAGGTGAAGGAGTCAAAGCGGATAAACTTTTTCAGCAGCCCGTAGAGGGCAAAAAAGCTGCCCATCACCAGAGACAACCAGGGCAGGCTGCCGCATTGATATACCTGCCAGCCAATACCGGCAATGGCCAGCACCACGGCGGCCAGTTGCGCCTTACTCAGCTTGTCGCCGAGGAACAGCACCCCCAGAGCGATGGCAAACAGAGGGTTGATAAAGAATCCCTGGCTGGCCGCCAGCACCTGACCATGGGTCAGGGCCCAGGTGAAGCTGACCCAGGAGATACACATAATAAGCCCGGCGGCAAAGCACAGCAGCAATGAGCGTTTATCGCGCCACAGCGCGCCAAAGGCTGGTAATGGTCGTCTCAACAGGACAAAGACCAGCAGCATAAAGGGCACTGACCAGATGACCCTGAAGGCCAGCAATTCGAAGATGGCCGCATCCGGCAGCAATTGATAGTAGAGGGGTAATATTCCCCAAAGCACGAAAGAGAAGGCCGCCAGAGCGTTTCCCTTGAGAGAGCTGGACATGATTGTCACCGAAACAACACAATACTCGGATATGGCGGCTATTCTGGCATGGCCCTTATAAAAGGGAAGTGAATTAACTCACTGTTTAAAAAATCTTTTCATTCTGTTTAAACCAGTGACGGCGCTGGAGCTGCATTTCCAGTAACTCAGCATCAGAAGCGGGAAAATTATTTGTTTTCGTTTCCGCCAGCTGGCCTCGGGCCACTATCTCAAACCCCAGTGCCTGATAACAGCGGCGGGCCGCGAGATTGTCATGGAACACAGCTAGGCTTAGATGCGTAACCTTGGGATCGGCAAAGGCGCGCTCTATACCCTGACGCATTAACTCCCGCCCCAGCCCCTTGCCTCTATGCTTGGGGGAGCAGATCACCCGGCATAGCCGGATCTCATCGGGTTTTCTGGCCAGCAGTTCCAGATAGCCCAGCAGCGAGTCGCTGTCCAGGCTAGCTTGGTCACTGTCTTCGACTCTTGTCAGCGCCAAAGGGGTGAGGTTTGCCTGGGCTTGATGCTGCTGCAGCTTTGATGGTGACAGCGGCCAACCCAGCCCTGGGCCTGCCCAGCGCAGACAAGCCTCTGCCGACTCTATCCAGGAGAGTAACAAACCGGCCCATTGTGGCTGAAAGGGTTGCAATATGCAGTCGGACATTGCGCGTTTCCTCCTTTGAGTTCAACTTGCCAAGTTAACCCAGGGATGGGGGAGGTGCCAGAACTGTTGGCACCAGAAAGGGGTTGTGCAGCTGGCGCTGCGGTTATCAGGGCTTTGAGCTAAAAGTATCTAAGCCAGTATTGCCTGAGCTTCCGGCGACGGATGTTGCTCATTGCCTGCCGCAGGCTTATGCACAGGCGATCCTGTGACACGGCGTTAATACGTCCCTGTAGCCTCGACGAAAACATCCTTGTTTTCGACGGTCACAGTTCCACCTGTGCCTGGGAATCAAGTGTATGTCTATAAACACTTGAGAAGTTTCAAGCTACTCCATTTTCACAGAATTACACCGACTCCCGCTTGAAGCGGCCGCAGGGCGTTGATGACAATCGCGTAGCGAGGCATGGCCGTTCACGGGCGTCCTGCCCTTCACGGCATTGGGACTCCTGTCCGGCAGATGCCCACTCAGCGCCAGTTAATCAGGGGCGAGTGTCGTCTAGCGACGAGCTAACGAGCGCGAAACAGGATGTTGAGCTGGGCCAGAGTCACATGGATGTGACTCTGAGCGCCTGGCGCGATAGCGAATTGGTATCATAAGCACAAGGGGTTGTCCGCTGCGTCGCGGGTCGCTGGGGGTTTGGAAAGGGGGCGAGTCGATACAGCCCCCTTTCCTCGGGTGTGGGGCGGCGAGTGTCGCATAGCGACATGCTTACGAGCGAGAGCCAGGGATGGCGAACTGGCCCTTGTGCATGGATGCACTTGCTCCACGACTTTAGACCGCTGGTACAGCGGCTATCATGGCTTCCAGCTAAAAGTATCTAAGCTAGTATTGCCCGAGCTTCCGGCGACGGATGTTGCTCATTGCCTGCCGCAGGCTTATGCACAGGCGATCCTGTGACACGCTGCGAGTACGTCCGTGTAAGCTCTGCCTCGCCATCCCTGGCTCGGAAGGTCACAGTTTCGCCTGTGCCTGGAATTAGGTGTATATCTGCAGAACTCTGAAATGCTTCCAGCTACTCAGTGCTAATAGAATTGCACCAATTCCCCCTCGGTGTCGCCGAAAGCCGTTGGCGCAAATAACGTGGCTGAGGCATGGATGCCGAAGCAGCGCCAGTCGAATCAGGGATGAGCGTCTGAAGCGGTAGTTATTTGCGCCATTAGGCCGAGGGGCTTTCGACACCGTGTGGGGCGGCAAGGGAGATCCAAGAGGGGATTGCTGTTGATCCCCGCTTGGTCGGGTGTGGGGCGGCGAGAGTTGCATAGCAACGTGCTTTCGAGCGAGAGCCAGGGATGGCAAACTGGCCCTTGTGCATGGATGCACTTGCTCCACGACTTTAGGCCGCTGGCACTGCGGCTATCATGGCTTTGAGCCCAAACCACCAATGAACTAGGTTTTAGCTGCCAGCTAAGCTGCAGCCCATCACTTGCGGTGCAGGAACGAAATTAGGACCTATTTCGACGGTCACAATTTTATCTGGGGCTGAAAACAGGCGCACAGATTAAACTCATGAGTTTTGGCGCTGGATAGCTTGATATCGAAGGCGAGCCTCAGAATTGCCATCTGAACTGCACATCCGGTACATGAAGATACCTGAGCTCATTCACCAGGTTATCTTTTTCATTCAGCAGCTGTTTTTTCTTCTCCAGAGTGCTGGCCTTGTCTGTCATGGACACCAGCTTCTTATCCAGATCGCGGATCTCATAGTCGATCTGACGCAGGCGGTTGCGGATCTCATCGGCGCGTTTATTGAGCTGGTATTGGCGGTAGCCGGCATTGTACTGTTCGACAAAGGCGTTGCTGGAGCAGACCCCGGCATAGCCTTCACCCGCCAGACCGACACGGTAACCATTTTCCGGCTGACAGTAATTTTGCAGCCCCTTTAGATAGCCTTCGCGCCAATCGCTATGATTGACCCGGATACCGAACTCGGCACAATCCTCGGCATAATCATTGATTCTGCTGGCATGAGCTCCATTGTTGCCATCCTGAAGCCCCAGGGAAAACCAATCTGAGTTTTGGCATTGATTGAGGTCGAGTGAACTGCATTGGGTCAGCATGAGCGCGCTCAGTGCCAACAAGATATTTTGGTATTTCATTCTGTAAATTACTGCGTATCAGTTGAAAATGCCGACAATATGGCGGTGAATCGGCATAATACAGCGATTAGCTCTAATGCTGATACGTTTTAATACAAATTTACAATTTAACCTCGAAAGGGCCCAACATGTTTGCCGGATTGACCCAAGTATCAAACTCGGCCTCTGTCACCAGTCCTGACTCCAACGCAGCTTGCCTCAGACTAATGCCTCTTTGGTGGGCGTCCTTGGCGATTTGGGCAGCCTTGGCATAGCCTATGTGAGGATTGAGGCTGGTGACCAGCATCAAGGAGCGCTGCAACTGCTTGGCGATCATCTGGCGGTTGGGTTCCAGCCCCGAAGCGCAGCGTTCATCGAAGCTCAGACAGGCATCACCCAGCAATTCGGCGCTTTGCAGCAGATTGGCGGCGATGAGCGGCCGAAAGACATTGAGCTGAAATTGGCCGTTGCTGGCACCTATGCTGACGGCAAGATCGTTGCCCATCACCTGAGCCGCCACCATGGTCAGCGCCTCGCACTGAGTCGGGTTAACCTTGCCGGGCATTATGCTGGAGCCGGGTTCGTTGGCAGGCAACTGCAGTTCCCCTATACCGCAACGGGGGCCGCTGGCGAGCATGCGAACATCATTGCCTATCTTCATCAGGCTGACCGCCAGGCGCTTGAAGGCGCCGCTGAGTTCCACCATGGCATCGCTGGCACTCAGTGCCTCGAACTTGTTGGCCGCGCTGACAAACTGCTCACCACTGAATGACGATATCAGTTCGGCGGCGCGCTCGGCATAACCTGCAGGAGAATTGAGCCCAGTCCCCACGGCTGTGCCGCCAAGAGCCAATTCACGGCAGTTTGCCAACGCCTGCTCTATGGCGCCTATGCCTTTATCCAACAGAGTCACCCAGGCGCTGATCTCCTGTCCCAGTGTCAGCGGGGTGGCATCCATAAAGTGGGTGCGGCCGGTTTTGGGAATATCGGCAAACTGTTGTGACTTGTGTTTTAGGCTATCGCGCAGCGCAGCTATGGCGGGCAGTGTGTGTCTGCAGGTCTTGAGCACCACGGCGATATGCATGGCGCTGGGGAAGGTATCATTGCTGCTCTGGCTGCGATTGACATCATCATTCGGGCTCAGGCTGATGGCCTTGTTTGCCAGAGCCATGCCGCGATTGGCTATCACCTCGTTGAGGTTCATATTGGTTTGGGTGCCGCTGCCGGTCTGCCAAATGACCAGTGGAAAGTGCTGCTCCAGTTGGCCCGCCAAGATTTCGTCGCAAACTCTGGCGATGAGCGCCGCCTTGTCCTTGGGCAGTTGCCCAAGCTCGGCATTGGTCTGGGCTGCGGCTTTTTTCAACAGGGCGAAGGCGTGGATGATGGCCTTTGGCATACTCGCTTGCGGGCCTATGGGGAAGTTTTCCAGGCTGCGCTGGGTTTGGGCGCCCCAGTATTTGTCTGCTTCGACCTTGACTTCGCCCAGAGTGTCTTGCTCAATCCGATATTGCATTGCCGCCTCCTGTCGTCTGTCATCGTCCTCAGCATAGCATGGCCTTTGGCCCACTCCTGAAATAATCCGCCGCTGTTCCCGGTCTGGGTTGGGCGGCCTGTTTCAGGCCTGGATTCTGATTTTTACAAAGGGAGTAAGCATGAGAGTATCGGTTTGGTCTGCGTTATTGCTCTTGGGGACTCAGTTGGGTGTTTTGGGCTCCAGTTCGGTAATGGCGGCTCAGGCAAATGATTTTATTCAAGTATTTGAAGCACTTTCCGGTCAACATCCGGGAGAGCGCAAGGGACATGCCAAGGGAATTTGCACCATAGGTAGTTTCCGGCCGAGTGCCGGGGAGGTCTGGCTCAAGGAGTTACCTCTGTTTGCCACAGAGCAGGCACTGCCCGCTCAGGTACGTTTTTCCATGGCGGGTGGCGATCCTTTTGTGGCCGATACCAGTCGCAGCCCAAGAGGGATAGGCGTGCGCATCGAACTGCCAGACGGGCAGGTGCATCAGTTGGCCGGGCTGAGTACGCCTGTGTTTCCGGGAAAAGATCCCGACAGTTTTCTTGGTTTGCTGCGCGCGTCATTGGCTCAGCGTGAGGGGGAAACCGGCGCGGTTGCACGCTATCTACAGCAGCATCCGGATGCCGCCCGCCAGGGGCAGTGGCTCAAGCAGCACAATCCGCCGGCGGCCTATACATCGGTCAACTACTTTGGCATTCACAGCTTTATCTTTGGTAATGAAGACCAGCAAAAGCGCTTTGGTCGCTGGGAGCTTTGGCCTGTGGACGGAGAGCAGCCTCTGACGGATGCCGAGATGACACAATTGCCGAATGATTTTCTGCAGGACAGGTTGATGCAGAGGCTGAAAACAGGACCGGCTCAGTTTGAGCTTAAACTGACCCTGGCCGAGGAGGGGGATCCCTTACTGGACCCTTCACAGCAGTGGCCGGATAACCGGCCCAGAGTCGCCCTCGGGCGCCTGACCATAGACTCGGTTGCGGCTTCGGCCTGTGACAAGCTGAATTTTGATCCCAATGTGCTCAGTAAAGGGATTGCCGCCAGTGATGACCCTGTGCTGCGGCTGAGATCCGCGGCTTATGCTATCTCTTTCGGCAAGCGTCTAAGCGGCCAGTAACGGCAATAAAATGACAGGAACGAACCTTAAAAATGTAGCGCTTTATAGTTGTTATATGTACATTTTTTATCGTTGGGGGCGATAACAGTGTGTCAGGTTCGCTCCTGTCGAAACTTTAACGGATTAGGGTAAACTCCTGGCTCAACTGACGAATGCGCTGCTGCAGTTGCAGCAGTTCTCCCATCAGCCGGGATTGCCTGGGCCTGCTTGTTGTTTCATTCTGTGCCAGCCATTGATAAACCTGTTTGGTGGAGATCCCATGCTGACGTGCAACGTCAAACATGAGCCTGCCGTTTTGGGTCACTTCCTTAATGGCTTGCTGTCGCAGCTTCTGCTCGTTAATTTCCATACTGCCTCCTTGATGGTTCAAGAATGGTTTTCCAGAGCTGTGATTCCACCTCTGCTATTCCACATCCCATTGGCTGTAGCCCAAGTGCTTGAGGCAATGCCAGAGTGAATGCCAACTGCTGCGCATTTTCATCAGTGTTTTCATAATGACTCCTGAACAGTGGAATACTGCTTTATAGGTATGTAAGAAACATGCCAGTTTTTAATCTTCTTTTAATTTGTTGATATAAAAGAAAATTGATTCATTTCATTATTAGGTGTACCTGCCTGGCGCCACCCAATAGAGTGCAGTCTGCTCTATTTTGGGGTTTTACTTGATGTCAGCGCCGTGACACTTGGCTGACAATCCGGGTTAGGAAATGTCGGATTTGACTGAATCTATGCTGAACGCCGTGCGGATTTGCCGCCTCTATGGCCTCCGGGGGATTGTCTGCTTGAGGTGCTGCTATATACTTTGGCGCCAGGTAGGTTCCGCTTAGCTTGGAACAAGCAGACGAAGGAAAAATAACATGAAAAAGCGCGCTTTTCTGACAGCCCCTCTGTTGCTGGCAATGCTGGCAACTGGCTGTACCACTGTGAATCCTTATACCAATGAGCAACAGACTGCCAAGGCGACCAACGGAGCATTGATAGGTGCCGTAGCCGGCGCGGCCATAGGTGTGGCCTCCTCCAGCAAGAGCGACAGGGGCAAGGGAGCCCTGATCGGGGCAGCATCCGGCGCTGCCGTAGGCGGTGGTATCGGCTATTACATGGATGTGCAGGAAACCAAGCTGCGTCAGCAACTGGCGTCTACCGGTGTCAGTGTGACCCGGGTGGGCGATACCATAGTGCTCAACATGCCCAATGAAGTGACTTTCCAGGTCGATAAGACAGATCTCAGTAGCGGCGCCATGCGGGTATTGGACAGCGTAGTGCTGGTGGCCAAGGAATATGACAAGACTCAACTGAATGTAGTGGGTTATACCGACAGCAGCGGCTCTGAGTCCTACAACCTGAGATTGTCACAGGTTCGCGCCAGTGAGGTTGGTAATTACTTGATCCGTAAAGGTGTATCCGGACAGCGAGTATTGACCCAAGGCCGAGGTGAGGCCAGTCCAATCGCCTCCAATGCCACCCCTCATGGACGGGCACAGAACCGTCGGGTAGAGATTATTCTTAGTCCTCTCGGTTAAGATTTTAAGTTTAAGGGTCGCTTAGGCGGCCCTTTTTATTGGGTCAAATTGTCCCTTTCTTCGGTTCTCCTTGTCAGATGGCGTGATCTTGAGGGGAATTTATGACAAGTTTTGCCGTGGTGCGTTGATTTGTGATGCGGTTTGGTTGAGTTTAGCGGCATCTGTATCTTATACACCGGAGAAAAATAAATGAAAAAGAGCGTCTGCTTACTCGCCCTGTTACTGCCCGCCTTCTCTCAGGCGGCGGATCTGGAGTTCAGGGCCGCGGGAAGTTTGAAGACCGCCATGACGGATGTTATCGCCAGTTATCAGGCCGATGGCGGCGTTAAGGTCAATGCCCAGTTTGCCCCTTCAGGCTTGCTCAGAGGCCGAATTGAACAGGGCGAAAAGGTCGACCTGTTTGCTTCGGCCAATATGAAACACCCACAGAAATTGATGCAGGAAGGCAAGGGCGCGCCTGTGGTGATGTTTGCCCGTAACCGCCTGTGCGCCCTGGCGCAAGATAATGTTCCTCTGACGACAGAGAATATGCTGGATACTCTGCTGGACAGCAAGATCAAGCTGGGCACCTCCACTCCCAAGGCCGACCCTGCCGGTGACTATGCTTTCAAGGTGTTTGACCGCGCCGAAGCTATCAAGCCCGGTAGTCAGGCCAAACTGGCGGCCAAGGCTCTCAAGCTGACCGGTGGCGCCGACAGTGCCAAGGCGCCGAAAGGCAAAAATCCCTATGGCTGGGTGATGGCCAACAAACAGGCGGATGTATTTTTAACCTACTGCACCAATGCCGTATTGGCCAAGAAAGAAGTGCCTGATCTCAAGATAGTGGCGTTGCCCGAGTCGCTGGCAGTGGGTGCCAACTATGGCATGCTGGTGCTGGATAAGGCCGACTCTGCCGCCTGGCCACTGGCCATGTATATTCTGTCTCCCAAGGGACAATCCATTCTGGCCTCTTATGGCTTTGAAGCACCGCTTAAGCCCTAAATCTCTATCCGGCGGAAGCGGGTTTTACTCTGGAGATATGCGAGTCAGTTGCTCTGAACTGACTCGCACTCTCTTTATAGGTATTTCACGTTTTTTGGCCAAATCAGCTTGCACGGGCAATTATTATCCTTCTAAAGTAGGGCATTATGTCCTTGTCAGGGGGGGAGCATGCTCGAAACCAAAGGCTTACCGATAGCGACAGATTATCTCGGCGACGAGGTGAGATTTATCCGCCTTTGTTATGACAGTCAGGGCTTGGATATTGAACTGAGTGTTGAGGGCTGCCGGGCATTGGTGCACTTTGACTCTGTGGTTGGCTTTCGGATGCTGGATGAAGGCGATCTGATGGAGTTCTGGACCGAGTGCAGCCTCTCCAATGGCTGGTTGTTCCGTATCTCCAACGGTGGCTGGTATCGCCAGGAGGCCGAACGCAGCGGCTTTATGGCCAGCGCCAATCTCAAGTTGCAGGAATATCTACTGGTGAGCCGCAATGAGTGTGTCTCTGTCTTCTGTGAACAGGATGAACCCAAGGTGCACTGGCTTAAAGACTGACCCGCTATCTTCCACAGTCAGAGGACGAACCTGGGCGCCCCCTGCTATTTCTGCAATTCATCTAGGCCAGAGCTTCAGGCTATCAACACCAAGCCTTCAGCCCATTAGAGCCTCAGCTCATTAAAACGAGAGTCGCCAACCCCAGGAAGGCGAACAGGCCTATTACATCCGTCACAGTCGTCAGCACCATGCCGCCGGCCAGCGCAGGGTCTACATTGAGCTTTTTCAGGATCAGCGGAATACTGGCACCTGCGAGACCGGCTACCGTCATATTGATCAACATGGCGCCGCCAATAAGGGCGCCGAGTGCCAGATCGCCTTTCCAGATCCACACGGCAGTGAATACCAGCGCCGACCACAACAGGCCATTGAGAAAGCCGATGGCTAATTCCTTGCCGATAAGCCAGCGGGAGTTGCTCTGACCTATGTGGCCGAGGGCGATACCGCGGATCACCAGCGCCAGTGTCTGGTTACCGGCAACGCCGCCCATGCTGGGCACTATGGTCATCAGAATCGCTATGGTGGCAAATTTTTCCAGCGTGCCTTCAAACATATTGCTGACCGAGGCGGCCAACAAGGCGGCAAACAGGTTGAAGGTCAGCCACAAAGAGCGGCGAAAGGCGCTCTTGAACACGGGACCGAAGGTGTCTTCATCATCGTCCATCCCCGCCATACCCATCATGGAGTGTTCGGCGTCTTCACGGATAACGTCCACCACGTCATCAATGGTGATCCGCCCAAGCAGATGGCCTTCACTGTCGACCACTGGCGCCGAGACCCAGTCGTGGCGTTCAAACAGTTGGGCCACTTCATTGTCCGGCATGGTGACGGGAATGCTCTCAAGTTCGGGATCCATTATGCTGCGGATTCCGGCGGTGGGATTACAGGTTAGCAGGCTGGAGAGCTTGACGCCGCCGAGTAATATGTCGCGCCTGTCCACCACATAGAGGGTATCAGTGGCTTCAGGCAATTCGCCTCTTTGGCGCAGATAACGCAGCACCACATCGACATTGACGTCAGGCCTCAGGGTCACAGTATCTGTATTCATCAGACTACCGGCGCTGTCTTCCGGATAAGAGAGCGCCTGTTCGACCCTGGCTCTGTCCTGGGCACTCATGGAGTGCAGTACCTGCTTGTAGAGGGTATCGGGAAGGCTTCGCAGCACGTAGGCCAGGTCATCGGTATCCATACCCGCGGTCGCTCGCGCCAAACGCTCAGGACTCATCAGGCTGATCAGCTGGTCTTTCATATCCTCACCCAGCTCTTCGAGGATCTCGCCGCTCTGCTCCTGATCCACCAGTTGCCAGAGTACCTGACGGGTACGCGGCGGTGAAGATTCGAGAATAAAGGCGATATCCGAAGCCGTCATTCGCTGCAGCATGTCGCGCACATGCACGAACATACCACTGCTAAGAGCTTGGTTTAGTTGAGTAAGACGTTGTTCTGTCAGCTCTTGGTCGAGCGCTTCTATTGGCATGCAGTTCCCCCTGTGATGCAAAGCGAGGATATGTTACCTCAATACAGGGGGGTTATAGAAACAAAGAGTGCAGCACTAAGGCTTTAGCTGGCTTCGTCGAAACGGGCGTTGATCAGGGCGCAGATAGCGTCCATCGCGGGTTCGGCATCCGGGCCTTCGGCGATGAGGCGAATACTCTTGCCTTGGCCGGTTTCCAGCATCAAGAGCCCGAGCACACTGGCGGCCGAGGCTTTTTTCTCGCCTTGGATTAGGGTGATATCGGCTTCGAACTCGCTGGCCAGCACCGCCAGCTTAGTGGCGGCGCGGGCATGCAGGCCCAGCTTATTGACTATGGTGACTTCCCGTTCAACCTTTGCCATTACTCAGCTCCCGGTGACGGGCCTGTACCTTGTGTTTGCTGTTGCCAAAACGCTTGGCGAGCTGCTCAGCGACATAGACAGATCTATGCTGGCCGCCGGTGCAGCCTATGGCTATGGTGAGGTAACTGCGGTTGTTGCGTTCCAGGTGCGGCAGCCAGGTTTCCAATAGATTTTCTATCTGCCAGATAAACTTGTTCACCAGTGGCTGGCGGCTGAGAAACTCCTGCACAGGTTCATCCAGCCCGGTCAGTGGCCTGAGCGCCGGCTCCCAGTGAGGGTTGGGCAGAAAGCGCACATCAAACATGAAGTCGGCTTCCTGGGGCATACCATGCTTAAAGCCGAACGACTCGAAGTTGATCACCAGTTCTTTATCGACGCTGCCAAGCAGAATTTCCCGCACTGTGTCACTGAGTTCATAGATGTTCAGCGCCGAGGTGTCTATGTAGTGATCCACCAGTTTCGACATGGGTTCCAGCAGCTTGCCTTCGAGCTTGATGGCGTCCTGTAGTGAGACTTTGCTCTTGGACAGGGGGTGCAGTCTGCGGGTTTCGCTGTAGCGCTTCAGCAGCACTTTATCGGAGGCGTTGAGAAAGAAGCTGGTCAGTTGGGTGTTTTCCGGCAAGGCCGCCAACTGTTGTTCCAGCACCTTTTCCTGATCCGGCATATTGCGCACATCTATGCTGATGGCGACCAGATCATTGCTGCCACGGAGGTTTTCCAACAGGCTGCCAATCATGGGCAGGGGGAGATTATCCACACAGTAGTAACCCAGGTCTTCGAGTACCCTGAGGGCAACGGATTTTCCGGAACCGGAGCGGCCTGAGACTATGGCGAGTTTCATCCTGTGATCACCTGATAGAGTTCTGTTTCGTCGCTGGATTTTCGCAACTGCTTGAGTATCGCCTTATCGCTGAGCTTTTCAGCCATGGCGGATAGGGTACTCAGGTGTTGCTGACATTGATCTGCGGGCACCAGGAGGGCGAACAGTATGTCCACCGGCTGGTTGTCTATGGCATCGAAGGCGATAGGCTCTTCGCATTTGACCAGCACGGCAATCGGCTCTGTAATGTCCGGTAGTCTGCCATGCGGAATCGCAATACCATTACCTATACCTGTGCTCCCCATCTTTTCGCGGGCCAAAAGGCTTTCAAAAATCGCTTGAGAGGAAAGGGTGGGGTACTGGGCGCTGGCGAGATCGCTAATCAGCTCCAGTACCTTTTTCTTACTGCCCGGAGTGGCACAGGTAGTGCACTCCGGCCGCAGGATGGTACTCAGTTCCATCGTTAGTGTTTTGTCAGCTTTTCTTTGTGTTTAATGACCTGACGATCCAATTTATCAATCAGAACGTCGATGGCGGCATACATGTCGGCATGTTCAGAAGTTGCATAGACTTCGCCGCCTGTGAGGTGGATCTTGGCTTCGGCTATCTGTTGCAGTTTTTGTACATTGAGCACAACGTGCACATTATTGATCTGTTCGAAATGGCGTTCAAGTTTAGAAAACTTACTTTCCACGTAGTCACGCAGTGAGTCGGTGATCTCGATATGATGTCCTGTCAGGTTGATTTGCATAGAAAGATTCCTCCAATTTCCAACTGTGGATTTATAAACTCTTACGCTGGTTCGACGGTGGTATCATCATAGCCTCGCGATACTTGGCTATGGTGCGTCTTGCAACGTTGATTCCCTGTTCTGCCAGAAGTTGCGCCATCTTGCTGTCGCTCAAAGGCTTCTTCTGGTTTTCCGCTGCCACGAGCTTCTTGATAAAAGCCCTGATCGCCGTGGAAGAGCATTCTCCGCCATCTTCGGTGCCGACATGGCTGGAGAAGAAGTACTTCAATTCAAATATTCCCCTGGGGGTATGCATATACTTTTGAGTGGTGACCCTGGAGATGGTCGATTCATGCATCTCGACCGCCTCGGCAATATCGTTGAGCACCATGGGTTTCATGGCCTCTTCACCATATTCAAAAAATCCCTGCTGGAACTGCACTATACAGTTGGCCACCTTGAGCAGGGTGTCGTTGCGGCTCTCCAGGCTCTTGATAAACCATTTGGCTTCCTGAAGATGACCACGAATAAACTGGCTGTCTGATTGACTGCGGGCGCTACGGGCCATGGCAGCATACTGCTGATTGATCCCGAGTTTGGGCATACAGTCCGGGTTGAGTTCCACTACCCAGCGGCCGTTTTTCTTCCAGACGCTGACATCAGGGATCACATATTCCTCGTCCATCGGCTGCACCAGCAAGCCGGGGCGGGGATTGAGACTCTGGATAAGGTTGATGGCGTCACGCAGCTGATCTTCCTTGAGCTTGGTCTTGCGCATCAGGGTGCGGAAGTCGCGGGCGGCAATGAGATCCAGGTGTTCGTCAATCAACAAGCGGGCGTCGGCCAGATGCGGGGTGTCTGCGTTGAACTGTTGCAACTGGATCAGCAGGCATTCGCGCAGATCTCTGGAGGCGATGCCGACAGGATCGAAGTGCTGGATCCGCTTGAGTACTGCCTCGACTTCATCGAGCTCAATCTCAGGGTTGCCCATGGCTTCGAGGATCTCCTCTGTGCTCTGGGTCAGATAACCCTGCTCGTCGATGGCATCAATAATGGCGGTGGCAATGGCGTCGTCGGTATCGGAAAACGGGGTCAGGTTCTTCTGCCATTCCAGATGTTCATAGAGCCCTTCGCTGGTTTCACCCTGGAAGGGCATATCATCTTCACGGCCCATGGCCGGCCCCGAGGCACTGGCGGCGGTAAAGACTTCGTCCCAGGTGGTATCCATAGGTAATTCATCCGGCATAGACTCATTGTTCAATGCCTCTGAGGTTTCTACCGTGGAACCATCTTCCTGCTTGGCGCTCAACTCGCCGGCGTCGTTTTCCTTGTGGTTGTCGTCGATAGCGTCATCCTGGTTGTCCTCGGCCATTTCCAACAGAGGGTTGGCTTCCAAGGCTTCCTGGATTTCCTGCTGCAGCTCAAGGGACGACAGTTGCAGCAGGCGAATAGCCTGTTGCAACTGAGGTGTCATGGTCAACTGTTGACCCAGTTTGAGCTGGAGTGACGCTTTCATTATACCGCTAATCCCTACTCGTTATTTTTCAAGGAAAAAATTCAATAATAACAAACTATAATACCCGGAATTGCCACCGGAAGACATGATCCTAACTATAGCCTGAATTGTTCGCCTAAGTACACAGCGCGCACTTGCTGGTTGTCCAAGATTTCAGCGGGTGTGCCCTCGGCGATCAACTGCCCATGGCTGACTATGTAGGCTCGCTCACAAACGTCGAGTGTTTCGCGAACATTGTGGTCTGTGATCAGCACCCCCAAACCGCGGGATTTAAGCTGTTCGATGATTTTCTTGATATCGATAACTGAGATGGGATCCACACCGGCGAACGGCTCATCCAGCAGAATGAACTGTGGATTGGCGGCCAATGCCCGGGCGATTTCCACTCGGCGGCGTTCTCCGCCGGAGAGGGACATCCCCAGGCTGTCACGTATGTGGGTAATATGGAATTCTTCCAGCAACTGTTCGAGCTGTTCCTCGCGCTCGTCGCTGTTGAGTTCTTTGCGGGTTTGCAGCACGGCCATGATGTTGTCATGCACCGACAGCTTGCGGAAAATACTGGCTTCCTGTGGCAGGTAGCCTATGCCTTTACGGGCTCGCAGGTGCATGGGATCCAAGGTCAGCTCGTCGTCGTCAATGAAGATACGGCCCTTGTCACTCTGTACCAGCCCAACCACCATATAGAAGGTGGTGGTCTTGCCAGCCCCGTTGGGGCCCAGCAGCCCCACGATTTGGCCGGTATTGACCGACAGGCTGACGTCTTTGACGACGTTGCGTTTCTTGTAACTCTTTGCCAGATTCTGTGCCGTCAGGGTGCTGGTCATTGCGGCTCCTGCTGCTGTTCTTTCTTATTGAGATCCTGATAGTTTTCCGGCTGGATAACAGTGGTTACCCTGTCTTGGCCTTTGCCGCTGCTTTCCGCTTCCAGCTGCTGCTTGTTGATGTCGTAGACTATCTTCTCTGCGGTCACTTCGCTGCCGTCTTGTTCTACTTTGGCCTGGCCCAGCAGGGTCATGATACGACTGTCTATGTTGTAGTGGATCTCTTTGGCCTTGGCACTGGCCAGACGGCCGTCTTCCAGTTTCTGGGTATAGGTAGCGGGTGAGCCCTTGGCCACCAGGATCCGCTCGCCACTCTTGTCTTCTGTGTAAGCCGTGAGTTCATCGGCCAGCAGTTTTAAACTGCCCTGGGTGACTGTGACAGGCCCGCCGTATACCACACGCTTGTTTTTGATATCGGCAAACTGATTAGCGGCGCTGATCTCTACTTTTTGCAGCAGATCTTCTTCAATGGCCACCGCCGACAGGCTTGTGATGCACAAGAGGGCACCGATAAAAAGCTTACTTGGTTTCATAGGTTCCTTTCACCTGACTGGTCAGCTTCACTTGCTGAGCATTGAGATCGGCGTACAGGCCGGATCCCTTGATATTAAAGTCTTTGCCTTCGATCAGGATCTCGCGATCTGAGGTCATGATCATGGTGTCCAGATCCAGCTCCACATAACTGGTTTTCAGGCTCTGGATCGGTTCATTGGGGCTAATGGCGTCGATGATAACATTATTTTCAAGTACCACTCGGTTACTCTTGCGATTGAGCCTGCCTTCGTTGGCAGACAGACGCCACTGTGCCTCGCCCTTGTCCGGATAGACCAGATAAACCGGTTGGTTGAAGAAGGTCTTTTCACTGGCTTCATAATGTTCCATGTGCGCCGCGGCGACCCTGCTGGCGACATTGCCCTGCTCGTCAAAGTTGACCGAGCGCAGGTCATCGGCGACAAAGTCCGGCCGCACCACATCCACAGGCGCCTCACTCTGTTGAGCGTTGCGCTTGTTCTGCACCTGCCAGTAAAGGATAAGTGCAGTGGAGAAAAACAAAATAATGGCCAGGGTGACCCTATTCATATACTCATTCCGTGGGCATTTTCAAATTTGTCCTGACTGAGCAGGATAAGATCCGCCAGCTCCCGGAGTGCACCATGGCCGCCGGCAATCTGAGTGACCATGTGGCAGTGCTGCCTTACCCAAGGATGGCCATCGGCTACGCAAACCGCCAGCCCCACTTGCTTCATCACCGGCAAGTCGACAATGTCGTCACCTATATAGGCCACTTGTTCAGGCTCGAGGTCATAGTGCTTAAGCAGCGCCTCATAGGGCTCCAGCTTGTTGTCTATGCCTTGATAAATCTTGTCTACCCCCAGGGCCGTCATGCGGTTTTCGACTATCTGGGACTTGCGGCCGGTGATCACCGCCACTTGAATGCCGCAGGACAGCAGCGAGCGCACCCCATAGCCATCGCGGGTATGGAAGGCCTTCAGCTCTTCGCCACTGTTGCTCATATAGATGCAGCCATCGGAGAAGACACCGTCGACATCACAGATAAGCAGTTTGATTTTGGCGGCTCTTTGCCAGTTATCTTCGCTTATGGGCCCGTAAAATCCTTGATGACTCATCAGATAACCCCCGCCTTGACCATATCCAGCATATTGAGTGCTCCAATCGGCTCATTGGCGCCATTGATGACAATAAGACCGTTGATGTCATTCTCGTCCATCACCTTCAGTGCCTGCGCCGCGAGGATATTGTCACCACTGGTGATGCAATCACGGGTCATGACATCGCTGATTTTGGTGGTACGCAGGTTGACCCCGGCGTCTATGACACGTCTCAAATCACCATCGGTGAAGATACCCACGAGTTGTTTCTGTTGATTGACCACGGCGGTCATGCCCAGGCCCTTCTTGGAGATCTCATACAGGGCGTCGGTGATACAGATATCTTCTGTGACCAGCGGCAGCTCTTCGCCTTTGTGCATCACATCGCCGACCTTGAGCAGCAGCTTGCGCCCTAAAGCACCGCCGGGATGCGACAGGGCAAAGTCATCTTTGGTAAAGCCCTTGGCCTGCAACAGGGCGACCGCCAGGGCATCACCCATCACCAGGGTGGCCGTGGTGCTGGAGGTCGGCGCCAAGCCCAGCGGGCAGGCTTCTTCAGGCACCTTGATGCACAGATGCAGCTGCGCCAGCTTGGCCATGGTGGATTCGGGCTTACCTGTCATGGAGATCATAGGGATCCCCTGGCGCTTGATGACGGGCATCAGGGTGAGAATTTCGCTGGACTCGCCCGAGTTGGAGATAGCCAATACGATATCGTTTTCACTCAACACCCCCAGGTCGCCGTGGCTGGCTTCGCCCGGGTGAACGAAGAATGCCGGGGTGCCCGTGCTGGCGAGGGTGGCAGAAATCTTGTTGCCTATATGGCCCGATTTCCCCATCCCCATCACTATCACCTTGCCGCTGCAGTTGAGGATCAATTCGCAGGCTTGGGCGAACTCGGGGGAATCAACAAACTGGTACAGGTTATCCAGTGCTTGTTTCTCGATATCTATTACTCTGCGGCCCCATTGGCGCAGTTGCTTAGCTTCTGCCATAGTTGTCTCTCGTCTTTTGCCCTTCATCGCTAGTGGGATTGAAACAGGCTGTATTGATAGCCGATGAAGCTTATCAGTAGTAAGGCACCGTGCCAGCGTTTGAGTTCACGTTGTTTGCCTGTGCTCAGCACCAGGAGTGCCAGGGCACAACTGGTGCCCAGAACCATATAAAAGTCGCGTCCGGCCGCCGCGGCATCGATTACCCCCGGGGCGATAAGGCCGGGTATCGCCAGTACCGCCAGTATGTTAAACAGGTTGGAGCCGACAATATTGCCTATGGCCAGGTCGTCCTCTTTCTTGAGTACACCGGCCACACAGGCCGCCAGTTCCGGCAGGCTGGTGCCTACGGCAATGATGGTCAGACCGATAACCAGATCAGATAGTCCAAAAGACTTGGCGATGCCTACGGCACCGTCCACCATCCAATCCGCCGACAGCGGCAAGAGTACCAAGCCTATTATCAACCATAGTACCGCCTTGGCGGTGGGCACATCTTTGGGGATCTCGGCATCAGCTTCGTCGGCGAGTGGATCCTTGTTCTTATTGGTCAGTGCATGCCAGATAAGATAGCCCATCAGGCCGAAGAACAGCGCCAGTAAAATAACCCCTTCGCTGCGGCTAAGATACTCATCGTGCAGGAAGTAACCCGCCAGCACTGTGGCACCCAGCATCATGGGGATCTCCCGCTTCAGGGTCTTGGAGCTGACGGCAATAGCCCCGAGCAGGGCGGTCAACCCCAGGATCAAGCTGACATTGGCGACATTGGAGCCCAGCACATTACCCACGGCCGTATCCGGCATACCGGCCATAGAGGCGCTGGCGGCAACGAACATCTCTGGGGCCGAACTGCCCATGGCCACTATGGTCAGTCCTATCAACATGGGGGGTAACCCCAGGTTACGGGCAAAAGCCCCGGCGCCATAAACGAATTTATCGGCACTCCAGACCAGGACGGACAAGCCGGCGAGCAGCAAGAAAATATTGAATAACATGCAGTAAACAAAGCTACGGATTCTGGCGTGCATTTTCGCCGTATTTGCTACAAATTGAAAGTATCACGGCGCGATACTATTGATTCAGTTGTGCGCTTATCCTCAATTGCGTACAATTTATCGCTTATCTTTGGCTTGGCCATACGGGTTACCGGGCGCCATTCAGCGTCAATTCAGTAAGCCTGCGGCAGTATCAAGCCTTATAACGGCGGGCCTTATGTGCCATGGCAGCTACAGCCGCGCCGTAACTTGAATTCCACTAGACAAGGTCTCCATTTCATTTTGATGCCGGAATCCAGCAAGCAGCAAAATCCTTCTCCCCTGGTCGAGGTCAACAATCTCGGCTTCAGTCGTGGCTCGAGGGTGATTTATGAGCAGATAAGCCTCACGATTCCCAGGGGTAAAGTTACTGCCATCATGGGGCCCAGCGGCATAGGCAAGACCACGCTGCTGAAGCTCATTGGTGGGCAGTTGACTCCGGATCACGGCCAGGTGCTGTTCGATGGTCAGGACATTCATAAGCTGAGCCGCCACGAGCTGTTTGAAGCTCGTAAGCGGATGAGCATGTTGTTCCAGAGCGGCGCCCTGTTCACCGACATGAATGTGTTCGATAACGTGGCCTTTGCACTCAGGGAGCACTCAGGGCTGCCGGAAGCTATTATCCGCCGCATAGTGTTAATGAAGCTTGAAGCCGTAGGACTTCGCGGCGCAGCGCAGTTGATGCCAAGCGAACTTTCCGGCGGAATGCAGCGCCGGGCTGCCTTGGCCCGCGCCATAGCACTCGAACCGGAAATGGTGCTGTATGACGAGCCCTTTGCCGGTCAGGATCCCATCTCCATGGGGGTGCTGGTGAAGCTTATCAAAGAGTTGTCCGATGCTTTGAGCCTCACCTCTGTGGTGGTTTCCCACGATGTCAGTGAAGTGCTGAGTATTGCCGACTATGTATATGTGATCGCCGATAAGCGCATCATAGCCCAAGGTACACCGGCCGAGCTCAAGCAGGCCGACAATCCACAGCTAAGGCAGTTTATCGACGGTATGCCGGACGGCCCCGTGCCTTTCCACTATCCGGCGCAGGATTATCAGAAGGAGTTGCTCGGTGAGCTTGACTGATTCGATAGCCAATCTTGGCCGCAATGCGCTGAGTCTGGTGACGGGGCTTGGCAAGGCGGGGGTGATGCTTTGGGGCGCCCTGATGCAGCTGCCACAGCCACGCAAAGGCTTGCCACTGCTGATAAAACAGGTTTACGTCGTTGGCGTGCAGTCCATGGTGATCATTTTGGTTTCCGGACTGTTTATCGGCATGGTGCTGGCGCTGCAGGGCTACAACATCCTGGTGGACTTTGGCACCGAAGAGAGCCTGGGCCCCATGGTAGCGTTGAGTTTACTCAGGGAACTTGGCCCTGTGGTCACAGCCCTGCTGTTTGCCGGCCGCGCCGGTTCGGCCCTGACCGCTGAACTGGGGTTGATGAAATCCACAGAGCAGCTCTCCAGTTTGGAGATGATGGCGATAGATCCGCTACGGCAGGTGATTGCGCCGCGCTTCTGGGCCGGGGTGATCAGCATGCCGTTGTTGGCCTTGATGTTTACCACTGTGGGTATCTATGGCGGTTATCTGGTCGGGGTCGAATGGAAAGGCATAGACAATGGCGCCTTCTGGTCGATTCTGCAGGCCGCGGTGGAGTGGCGGCAGGACATAGTCAACTGCCTGATTAAAAGTTTTGTTTTTGCCATAGTGGTGACCTGGATAGCCCTCTATCGTGGTTATCAGGTGGTGCCTAATCCGGAAGGGATTAGCCGCGCGACCACCCAGACTGTGGTGCAGTCCAGCCTGGCGGTATTGGCGCTGGACTTCTTATTGACGGCGCTGATGTTTGCCCGCTGATTTTGGCGCCGGCGCATAATGGATGATTAACTCTGGTGACTCTATGTTGACACGAAAAATTGAATTTATGGTGGGACTCTTCCTATTGGCGGGTCTGGCAGCTTTTCTGCTGCTGGTATACAAGGTGGCCAATGTGGAGGTGCAGTCCTCTAGCAATACTTACACTCTGACGGCCAAGTTCAGTAATATTGGCGGACTTAAAGTACGCTCACCGGTAAAGGTTGGCGGCGTGGTTGTCGGCCGGGTCAGTAAGATCACCCTGGATCCCAAGCAGATGGTGCCAGTGGTGACTTTGACCATGGACAAGCGTTACGACCAGTTTCCCGAAACCAGCAGCCTGGCTATCTTGACCTCGGGCTTGCTGGGTGAGCAGTTCCTCGGCCTGACGCCAGGGTTTATGGATGACGATATCGCGATTTTGCAAGATGGTGATCGCATCGATGATACCCGTTCGGCGCTGGTGCTGGAGGATCTGATCGGACAGTTTTTATATAGCATGGGTTCAAAGGACAACTAGGAGCACTGAGATGTTTAAAGGGATAATCCGTAATCTGTTGGCCGTCGCCTGTCTGGCGTCTGCAACTGTGGCACAGGCGGCCGATATCGATACCAGCAACCCTTATATCATGGTGGAGCAGGTTGCCGACAAGACATTCGATCGCTTCCATCAGGACAAGAGCATCATCGACAGCAATCCGGATCACCTCAAGGTGATTGTTCAAGAGGAGCTGATGCCTTATGTGGATTACAAGTACGCGGCTTACAAGGTGATGGGCCAATATCTGCAGCAGACCACCAAAGAGCAGCGTGATGCCTTTGTTGATGCTTTTGAGGGCTACCTGGTTTCCACCTATGCCCAGGCCTTTACCGAGTACACCAATCAGAAAGTGGAATTTGGCCGCGCCATCGACTTCAGCCAGGAAAAGATAGTCGAGGTGAATGTACAGATCATTGAAGCGGGTCGTCCGCCCATCAAGTTGCAGTTCAAGGCGCGTCGTTTGAAGGACGACAGCTGGAAGGCCTTCGACCTGGTTGCAGAAGGTGTCAGCCTGCTGGCCTCCAAGCAATCGGAAGTCACTACACTCATTCGTCAAAAGGGCATAGATGCCGTGATTGAGATGCTTAAAGAGCGCACTCAGGCTCACGTGGATCCTAATGGCCCTAAAGGCAAGGATGCGCTATGAAGCTGGAGCCACAGGGCGATAGCTGCAAATTGAGCGGGCGTTTGACTCAAGAAGAGGTCGCCCGCTTGTGGAAGACGCGCAAGACACTGCTGCCGGACGATGTGCGCCGGTTGGAACTCAGCGAGCTGACATACTCGGACAGTGCCGGCATGGCGTTTCTAATGGAGCTTGTCAGTCTCAGAAAGGGGGAGCTGACCCTGGCTTCTCCCTCGCCACAGGTGCGTAAGTTGATCGCCCTGTATGATTTGGATGCCTTCTTTACCACAGAGGGCCAAACTAGGTAAGTTTCCAATGGATACCAAAGAGATAGAACAAATATTAAAGGATTCACTCTCGTTGACGGAAGTTTATGTCAGCGCCGAAGGCAGCCATTTCAAGATAGTGGCCGTGGGTGAATGTTTCGATGGCATGAGCCGTATCAAGCAGCAGCAGGCCATCTATGCGCCCCTGATGGACAAGATCACCAGTGGTGAGATGCACGCGCTCAGTATCAAGACTTTTACGCCTACCCAGTGGCAGCGTGAAAAAATCTTCAACATGCCAGCCTAGAGTATCAATGTGGATAAACTGAAAATTCAGGCAAGCGGTGCGCTTGCCGGTAATGTGGTGATCTCCGGCGCCAAGAATGCTGCCCTGCCTATCCTGATGGCCGGGGTGCTGGCCGAGTCGGAGTTTCTGGTTTCCAATGTGCCCAACCTGAGGGACGTCAGCACCAGCTGTAAGCTGCTACGCTGTCTCGGCGCAGACGTCACCGAACTGGGGCAGGGCCAGATACGTATCGATGCCAGCGGTATCAATGAGTTTTGCGCCCCTTATGATCTGGTGAAAACCATGCGCGCCTCAATTCTGATCCTGGGGCCCTTGCTGGCACGTTTCGGTAAGGCGGATGTGTCTCTGCCGGGGGGCTGCGCCATAGGAGCCCGGCCGGTGAACCTGCACCTGCATGGCCTCGAGCTGATGGGCGCCAAGATAGAAGTCGATGAAGGCTATATCAAGGCACGGGTCGATGGTCGCCTCAAGGGCGCGCATATCTTTATGGATATGGTCAGTGTTGGTGCCACAGAGAATCTGCTGATGGCCGCGGCCTTGGCCGACGGTGAAACCGTGATTGAAAACGCCGCCCGCGAACCCGAAGTGGTGGACCTGGCCAAGTGCCTTATCGCCATGGGGGCCAAGATTGAGGGGGCCGGAACGGCCACCATACGGATTCAGGGAGTGGAGAAGCTCAATGGTTGCCGTTATCGGGTGATGCCGGACAGAATTGAGACAGGCTCGTTTCTGGTGGCTGCAGCCGTGACCCGTGGCCGGATCCGTTGTCTGGATGCCGATCCCGGCTCGCTGGAGGCTGTGTTGGCCAAGCTGGAAGATGCCGGCGCCGAAATCCTTACCGGCAGCGACTGGATAGCCCTGGATATGAAGGGCAAGCGTCCCAAGTCAGTCAATATCAAGACTCTGCCTTACCCCGGTTTCCCAACCGATATGCAGGCGCAGTTCTGTGTGCTCAATGCACTGGCAGAAGGCACAGGCACTATCACGGAAACCATTTTTGAGAACCGCTTTATGCATGTGCCTGAGTTGAATCGTATGGGCGCCAATATGGAGCTGGAAGGCAATACCTGTATCATTCATGGTATTGAGCAGCTCAATGGTGCTCAGGTGATGGCGACCGATCTGCGGGCGTCGGCCAGTTTGGTGATTGCCGGACTGATGGCCGAAGGCACCACAGTGGTGGACCGTATCTATCATCTGGATAGAGGCTATGAGCATATCGAAGATAAGTTCAAGGGCCTAGGCGGTTCGGTAGAGCGTATCTCCTAACCCGATTGCTCGGTCAGTAAAAAACCACCATGAGGGTAATGCCGATCAGTTAAGACAGATAGCTTGAGGATCTAACTGAAAGGATCAAAATCCGATGACTCCATGTCATCGGATTTTTTTATGCAACTTTCAGAAACTTTGGCGCGTACTCATATCAATCGTCTTACCTCAAGCGGTGGATTTCGTTGCTTGCAGCGCTGTCACGCAAGCGGCTGGGCTCTGATGCTGTTCAATATGTTTGTAAGTGAAGTGGCAGGATCTGGCATGAGAGAGCAGAACACCCACATTGGCGTGGACTCAACTTCTATGGGGCGATGGTATCGTGTGGCGATAGAGCTGAACGCTCAAACGGGACTGGGTTCCCTTCCCGTGATCTATTATTTGGAACTAATGAAATGGACACCTCCCCACAAAGACTTCAGTGAGCCATGCTGTAAGTGCAAACCAACAGCAATATGAAGAGGTGTCCCATGGAACAAATTATCGGAATTGATCTGGCAAAGCGAGTTTTTCAGGTGAATATCGTATCTGCGCAGGGTGAGAAGAAAGCGAATAAAATGATCACCCGTGAAAAATTGACGGCGTTTATTGTTCAGCAGCCTCCGTCCCGTATTGTGATGGAAGCGTGCGGCAGTGCAAATTACTGGTCACGCCAGTTCAGACAATACGGACATGAAGTTAAACAAATCAGTCCACAGTATGTTGCCCCCTTCAGAA